>CAJFUS010000147.1 GCA_904420235.1 Candidatus Neoanaerotignum tabaqchaliae | reverse complement strand
TTCAGTATAAAACTGAATTGGGCCTTTAAGATGCCGGTGGTTTTACCTGTCTACCTTATATTGACACCTTCAATAGCAGCGTAGTTTTCTTCGTACAAAAACAGGCAAAACATAAAATTTTGCCTGTAAAATCAAGTTTCGGCTTAAAAGCCGCGTTTATATTTTAAATTTCATTCATTCCATATCATATTTAACTTTGCCGTTACACACCAAAGTATTCCTTAATTTCCCTCATTCGGCTTATTTGCTCCACACGGAAAGGACATCTTGATTCGCAGTGGCCGCACTCAACACAATCCGACGCCTTCTTGGTAAGATTTGCGTAATGGTTTTTGGCCAGCTCATCTCCCGCAAGGGCCAAATCGTAATATTTATTTATAAGACCAACGTCTAAGCCGGCCGGACACGGCTGACAGTGATTGCAGTATACGCACACTCCTTTTGCATTGCTTGGGGCAAATGTTCCTATAACAGAATAATCCCTCTCCTCATTGGAGGCATTAAAGTATCCCATTAAACGGTTTAAGTCGTTTCTATCTCTTATTCCCGGAAGAACCGTTAAAACTCCAGGCTTGTCAAGGGCGTACTGTATACATTGATACTCTGTAAGAGCCTTTTTAAAAGGCGATGTTTTATCGTTAAGAAGCTGGCCTCCGGCAAAAGCCTTCATAACGGATATACCGATTTTCTCGGCCTCACATCTGCGGTAAAGCTCCATGCGCTCACCGGCCTCACCTATGGCGTAATCCCCGCGGCTGTAATCATAGGCCGGATTTATGCTGAACATAAGCATATCAATTATGTTCATGTCAATAACCCTTTGGGCTATGGCCGGAGAATGGGACGACAAACCTATATGGCGCACAACTCCCTGTTTTTTAAGGTCTTTTATATAGTCTAAAATTCCCTTTGAAACGGCCTTTTTTAAGTCAGCCTCCTCATCAATGCAGTGTATAAATCCAAAATCAATATAGTCTGTGCCAAGATTTCTAAGCTGCCAATCCACGGAGCGCTTTATTTTTTCAATATCAAGAGACCAGCCGTATTTTCCGCCTTCGTAAACGGCCCCAAAATGAATTTGAAAATACACCTTATCTCTGTATCCCTTTATAGCTTTTCCATAGGCCGAAAAAGGCTCAGCGTCTGCCGAGGCCATGTCAAAATAGTTAATGCCGTTTTCTATGGCCGCCGAAAATGTCTCCGCAGCTTCTTTCTCTCCGGCCAAACCGATAGAACTGCTTCCAATGCCTATAACGCTTATTTCCTCGCCGCCTTTAGGCAGTTTTCTATATTCCATAATATAATTCCCCCTGACTGTTTTTATTTTTCCAACGCTGAGAAATTATATCATTTTGAGTTAACTCCAAGTCAATAGGCAAACATATAATTCTTTACATAAAAAATAAAAACTTTAAAATCAAAAAACTTTTTGCAATTCCAACCGTTTTTTCCAAAATCTCTTTTGATAAAGTCAATTTCTGGATTTTAAACACGATAAAATCAGCGAAAATTTACAAAGAACTGAACAGCCGCTCTAAAATTTTAAATGAGAGCTTAAAACGCCGGTATATTTCAAAAATTCAAAACATCGAATTTTAAAATTCCGAAAAACGGGTTGTCGCCAAAGCTTTAATTTTTGAAGCGCTAAAAATTTTTGCCATTGGGTTAATCGGCGAGGCATTAAAGCTAAGGGCCTTCTCACAACCAAATTTTAAACTTTTTACTTTTTTCATTGGTCCTTTTTAAGCCTTACCCTAACCGACAAGCTTCTTGGCGTGTCCAATCCGTCAAACTGAATTATATAAGCTCCCTTTGTTTTATCAATGTCGACTATTGTGCCTGTTCCAAACACACCATGCTTTATTCTGTCGCCCTTTGAGAACTCAATTTCCTCGCTTTCATCGGAAAGGAACCTGTTTCCCCATGCTATATTACTCTCTGTTCCGGCTATAAGTCCTTCCCTTGGCTTTTTAACATATTCCAAAAACTTCTCGCCTATGTCCAAAATAAATCTTGAAGGATACCGTGGAGAGCCGTCAAAATTGCGTCCTTCCGCCTCCGACAGATAAAGCCCCCTTTTTGCTCTTGTAACGGCCACAAAGGCAAGACGCCTTTCCTCCTCCATGGCCTGAATTGTTTTTATTTTTCTTGAAGGGAAAACTCCCTCGTTCATGGCGCATAAAAACACATAGTCAAACTCAAGGCCCTTGGCGGCGTGAACTGTCATAAGCTTAACCTTATCCGCTCCTGTTTCGGCGTCCATATTGCTGAAAAGAGCCGCGTGGGAAAGGTAGTGCTCAACAGAGCTCTCCTCCCCGCATGAAACCTCATACTCATAAACCGACTGCTTAAGCTCCGCCAAATTGTCAAGCCTTTCCTGACTGCCCTCTGTGCGGAGCATGGCCTCATACCCGCTTTCGTTAAGTATATGCGACAAAACCTCTGAAACGGCCCTGCCCTGATACTCACCGGCAAAAAACTCAATAAGTGATATATAGCTTTCGGCATCTGTTCCCCTAAAAATATCGTTTTTGCGGTTTTTCACTAAGGCTTCATAAAGGGAGCAATGGTTTTCGTTGGCGTAATCCTTTAAAAATGCCATACGCCTGTCGCCTATGTTTCTTTTAGGGCAGTTAGCAGTTCTCATAAAAGACAAATCGTCCTTATAGACAATCATTCTTAAATATGACAAAGCGTCTTTAATTTCTTTTCGGCCGAAAAACTGAACGCCGCTGTATATAACATAGGGTATTTTTTCCTTAAGAAGAGCCTCCTCTATGGAGCGGGTCACATAGTGAGCCCTGTAAAGCACCGATATGTCTTTATGCTTTACGCCCATTGATTTTAGCTTTTGTATCTCTCCGGCTATCCAAAGGGCCTCTTTCTCGGAATTCTCCTCGTGGCAGCATTTAACCGTCACGCCGTTTTCAAGGGCTGGTATCAGGTCTTTTTTAATTCTGTTTTTATTTTTGCTTATAAGGGCGTTGGCGGCGTTTAAAATCTGCGGCGTTGACCGGTAGTTCTCCATCATCATAATTGTTTTAACATCGGAAAAATTTTTGTCAAAATCCATAAGATATTTTACATTGGCCCCGCGCCAAGTATAAATCGTCTGGTCTGGGTCGCCCACAATAAACAAATTTTTATGATAGCCGCAGAGAACGCTCATCAATTTATATTGAAGTCCGTCTATGTCCTGAAACTCGTCAATCATTATATACTCAAGGCGTTTTTGCCATTTAAGCCTTACATCTGCGTCCTTTTCAAATATATAAAGGGTAAATTTAATAAGGTCGTTATAATCAAGGCCGAAACACTTCTTTTCCTGATACAAATAGCCGTAAAATATAATATCCCCTGCCGACGAGGCTTTTTTATATTTTTCCTCAATGCTCTCCAAAGACATATTAATCATGTCTATGTAATATTCCGGCTCCTTAAAAAGCTTTTTTATCTCAATCATGTCGCGGGCGTCGGAAAATGTCATATCCCGCAGCGTAAGGCCCCGCTCCTCATAAATAATTTTAAGCATAGAGTCAATGTCGGAATTATCCAGCACAAGAAAACTTTTGGGATACTGAACAACATGGCTGTCCTCTTGAAGCACCGAAACGCAGAAGCCGTGAAAAGTATTTATATACCCTGTGTCATTGTCGCCTGTTAAATTATGTATTCTTTGGCGCATTTCGTTAGCCGATTTATTTGTAAAGGTTACGCAAAGTATGTTTCCCGGCAAAATACCTATGTCGTTTACAAGATAAGCGAATCTTTCGGAAAGGGCGCGGGTTTTTCCCGAACCCGCTCCGGCTATAACCCTTATAAAGCCCTCTGTTGAAGTAACGGCCTCAAGCTGGGCATTGTTTAAACCATGTATGTTTTCCATAGGAATTTTCCTTTCAGCTTTTGTTTTATAAGTTTTATAATACAGCGCCATAAGCCGGCGCGCAAGCGAACAAAATAAAAACGGCCCTAAAGAACCGTTTTTGTTTAAATAATATCGGCGCTTCAGCCACGTCCATTTCCATAACAGGCCGCATGGCAGGGCTTAAAAAATCAGCGGCCCACAATTCAAAAATTGAAACAGCCGATTTATCAGCCCTATTTATCCCTGCGCCATTTCTCATCTCCAACACCTATATCGTTATTAATAATGTTTGCCGTAGAAACGGCGTCTTTTCCAAATCTGCTTCTTATTTTGTCAAGAGCCGCCTCGGCTCTTTCCTGCTTTTTTCGTTTTTCCGTATCGTCTTTAAACAAATTAAGCTGCTGAAAGTCATCTCTTTCATTTATAAACGAACTGGTCTGTATAGACAGCATTCTTATGGGCCGGCCCACAGTCCAATTTTTTAAAATAAGACTAAGTGCCTCGTCATAAAGTTCCTTGGCTAAATTTGTTGGAAGCGTAAGCGCCTTTTGCCGCGAAATACTTTTTAAATCGGCGTCTTTAATAAGTATCTGAACTGTGCGGCATTTAACGTGGTGTTTTCTAAGCCTTACGGCCACCATATCGGCTATGGCCGCCGTACCTGTTTTTATATCGTCCATAGACATAAGATTTCTGCTGAATGTAACGCTGTTGCCTATGGACTTAGCCTCTTTTTCCTCATAAACGGAGGCCACCGGCTCATTGTCGTTTCCCTTGGCATACTTGGCCAGCATAATTCCGGCCTTGCCAAGTCTTTTTTCCAAAACGCTTTCGTTATAGGCAGCCAAATCGCCTATTGTAAAAATGCCCATGTGTTTTAAAGAGTCCTCTGTGCTGTGGCCTACAAAAAGCAGTGCCGATATGGGAAGAGGCCACACAATTTGTTTATAGTTTTCTCTACTTATAACCGTTGTGGCGTCGGGCTTTTTGTAATCGCTTCCTATTTTGGCGAAAACCTTATTAAAAGAAACCCCAGCCGATATTGTAAGGCCAGTTTCTTTTTTAATTCGCTCTCTTAAGGTATCGGCTATGGTTTTTCCGTCGCCGAAAAGTTCCCTGCTGGCTGTTACGTCAAGCCAGCTTTCATCTATGCCGAAGGGCTCCACAAGGTCGGTATATTCCTGATAAATACTGTTTACTATTTTGGAGTATTTAACATATTCGCCTCTGTGAGGGCGCACAATCACAAGGTTTGGACATTTTCGCTTGGCCTGCCATATTGTTTCGGCCGTTTTTATATTATATTTTTTGGCTATCTCATTTTTAGCCAAAATAATGCCATGCCTACTGTCCTCATCGCCGCCAACGGCCATTGGCACATTTTTAAGCTCCGGATTAAACAAACACTCAACGGAGGCGTAAAATCCGTTGCAGTCGCAGTGAAGTATTGTTCTGTCACTCATAATATCATCTCATTTAAGCAATTTCGCACAGGGCACAAACCGGTTATTGTTTTTTATTACGGCTGTCTCCGCCAAGGCTGTCTATTATGGTTATAACAAGGCCCCGTATACTGTTTTCTGTTGTGCGGTAAGGGGCTATGCGCAGTGTGTAAAAGCGTCCGTTTGTGGCCGTAACCTCTCTGTCTATTGATGTAAGGTCTTTTAAAACCTTTTTGGCGTCGCTTTCAATTTTCTCGTCGGGAAAACTGTGGGCGAAAATTTGTATCGGTCTGCCGATGTCATGTTCCATAAGCTGAAATTCCCTGCCTACATACTCCGTAAACTTTCTGATGTTAAGGTTGCTGTCAACAAACAATATGCCTATCATTGTTGACGAAAGGAAGTTTGACAGGTCGTTTGTCATCATTGTAAGCTCGTCAAGCTTAAGCTGGTGCTCGGTGTTAACCGTATAAAGCTCCTCGTTTACCGACTGAAGCTCTTCTGTTGAGCTTTGAAGCTCCTCGTTGGCGGTTAAAAGCTCCTCATTGGCCGCCTGAAGCTCGCCGTTTACGGTTTCAAGCCGCTGTATTGTAGAGCGCAAATCGTTCTGAGACACCTGAAATTCCCTTTCCAAGTCGGCTATACGCTGGGCCGCTGTGGCGTCAATGTCATATTTTTCGGTAATTCCGCCAACATCAAATGTTTTGTTCTCTAAAAACAGAACCGCCAAAAGCTCTCCGCTGTCGGAATTAAGTCCAGGTATCTGCTGCACCATAAGATTAACAGTTTTGCGTCCCGATGGGCAGTCTACGGTAATTCCCGTATATGTAACAGGTGAGTGCTCTAAACGGCAGCGGCTTAAAGCCGTTGAGGCTGCCAATTTTAAGTCTTTGTTAATCATGCTGAAAAGATTGAGTGTGGCTTTCCCGGGGGCTATTGTAAGATAGTCCGAATAGTTGCCGAAAAAGTGAATAACCGTATCGTTCTCGTCAACCACAACGGAGGCCGGAAGAAAAGCCTCAAGGAATTTTGTGTATATATTTTCCGATTTGTCATCGCTCATCTGTCCAACGGCGGCGCTGGAGTCATTTAAAGATATGGTGCGGATATTTGGTATATTAAATGTTGGCGGAGTTAAATCCTCAACCTTTCCTTCACCCTTATGTATATATATTTTCTCGGCTCCGCACACCGGTTTAAAAAGACTTACATACTCTCCGGCCGTCTCGCTTTTGCCAAGGAACAAAAAGCCGTTGTTTTTTAGGGCCGAGTGGAAAATAGCAAAAAGCCCCCTGCGCATTACCGGCTGAAAATAAATCATAACATTACGGCAGCTTATTAAATCGAGCTTTCCAAACGGCGGATCGGAAAACATGTTGTGTGTGGCAAAAATAATCATTCGCCTTATGTCTTTTGATATTTGATATTGGTCGTTTTGTTTAACAAAAAATCTTGCCAAACGCTCCGCAGAAACGTCGTCAATAATATTTTCCGAAAAAACGCCTTTCCCTGCCTGCTCAACGGCTCTGCTGTCAACATCGGTGGCGAATATTTTAACGTCGCGCTTAAGCTGAAGCTCTTCCATGGCTTCTTGGAATAATATGGCTATGGAATATGCCTCCTCTCCCGTTGAACAGCCTGCGCTCCACACGCGTATGGGTTCATTTTCATTGGCCCGCTCCAATATTTTATAAATGGCGTTATACTTCAGCTTCTCAAAAAACGGCGGGTCCCTGAAAAAGTTTGTAACACCTATAAGTATTTCTTTTATAAGTACATTGGCCTCATCAGGATTATCCCCCAGCATATGGGCAAACTCCGCCAGGCTTGAGCTGTGGGTAACAACCATTCTTCTCTCAATGCGTCGCAGCACCGTAGAGCGCTTATAGTATGTAAAATCAATTCCGCTGGCGTTTTTCAAAATGGTGTATATATGCGAAATGGTTTCCTCTTCCGAAAACGTTTCCTCTTCGTCAGAAAAAAGTCCGCCGTTTTTGTGGGACTGTATAAGCGCCGGGGCCTTTGAAAAATTAAGTATCTCATCGGCTATCTCCTCAGGCGACAGCACAAAGTCCGACAAACCGGTTTTTATAACGCTTTTTGGCATTCCGTCAAACTTGGCCGTTTCCGGGTCTTGAGCTATTACAAGTCCGCCTCTTTCTTTTATAACTTTAATACCGTTTGTTCCATCCGAACCGGTTCCTGAAAGAACGGCCACAATGGCGTGTTCTTTCTTCTCGTTGGCCAAAGACTCGAAAAATATGTCTATTGGGTGATTTAATGTTCCTGAAGCATAGTCGGACAATACAAGGATACCTTTTTTCAACGTCATATATTTTTTAGGCGGTATAAGATAAACCGTATTCGGCATAACCTCTGTATCGCTTAAAACCTGTATCACCTGCATATCTGTATATTTTCCCAAAATATCCGCCATAAGGCTTTTGTAATCTGGTGAAAGGTGCTGAACAACAACGAAGCTGAACCCGCTGTTGCTTGGCATACAGCTGAAAAACTGCTGAAGAGCTTCCAAGCCTCCGGCTGAAGCGCCTATTCCTATAATAAGCGGCGCATCTTCGGTTAATCCTTTTTGTTTTAAATTGCCGCTATTAATCTCACTCATTACACAAACCTCCTCAATAATATTCTAAACCACCTTCAAAATTTTCCAAATATTTATGCTCAAATTTTTTAGCCGGCATGGGTCTGTCATAAAAATAACCCTGGGCATACAAACAACCAATTTCGATAAGGGTCTCTTCCTGTGCCTTTGTCTCAACGCCCTCAGCCACACAAGTCACACCGTGAGAATTGCATATCTCCACTATATCTTTAACCAAATCCCTGTTCATTTCATTGCTTGCCACTTCGGCTATAAGGCTTCTGTCCAGTTTAACTGTGTCAAACTTAACATTTGTAAACGTTGATATGTTGGCGTATTGAGAGCCAAAATCGTCAAGGCCAAACTCAATCCCAAATTCCCTGAATTTATCCAAAATGCCGTTTAATGTGCAGCTTTCAACATTTCCGGCGCTTTCCGTAATCTCAAACTCAAGCACGTCTGACGAAAGAAGCGGATACCTGCTTTGAATGGCCAAAACAGACGCCAAAGCCGACGGACTGAAAAGCGTTACCCTTGAGATATTAACAGAAACTTTAAACTTTCTAAAGCCCATGTCCCGCCACTTGTCCATAATATACATCGTGCGGTCAAGCACATACATATCAAGTTCCCTTATTTGTCCGTTTTTCTCAAGTTCATCAATAAACATTGATGTGGGAATCATGTTGCCATTCTCGTCAAAGCCCCTCACAAGCGCCTCTGCGCCAAACAACTTTCCTGTTTTCATGTTCACCTTAGGCTGAAAAAATACAGTAAGTCTTCCCGCTTTGGCGGCCTCGGCAACACTTGGAAAGCTGCTGGCAGACGCCGGTAAAATATTCCTGTCCTCCAAGCTGTTTGTCCTTTGGCATTTCATAATTAAGCGTGCCTGGCTTACAAGGTCTTTGCCGCTGAACACTCCTCCGGACCATGTACTTCCTATTCTAACCTCTTTAGGATAGCGTCTTTGAAGATTTGTTCTAAGCCGGGCACATTTTCCGATAAACACCTGCCGAGTTGTATTTGGACTCAGTGCCACAAACTCGGCATCCCATGTGCGGAACAAAAATGTATTTCCAAATATATCGGCGGCGGTTTTAGATACATAAAGCAAAAGCCTCGTTCCATAATCAAAGCCAAGACTGCTGTTTATGGAGGATAAATCCGGCACATCTACACAAACCGCTCCAAGAGAACTGTATAAATTGGAATTGAAATAGTGTATAACCTCCATATATGAACGCAGATTAGGCATTTGAGTTAAAACTGATTTATTCTCATCGCCTAAAGCAGATAATTTTCTGTGAAAACGTTTCTGCTCCTTTATGATATGCGGTATAAGGGTGCTGAACAAGGCTGCGTCAGCAGGATGTTCCTTTGAGTTTTCTATGCAAAGAAAGCCTTTAACAGCGCCGTTTTCTATAAGAGGCAAAGACGTAAAATGCCATATTTCGCCTTTTATGCCAATGCCGTCGGAAGCCTCGCTTTTTCTTGTTAAAAATACTGGAGCCGACTCCTCCATACACCGCTTAAGCAAAGGAAACCTATTTACCGGCGTGCCAGAAACCGCCTTTTTTATGCTGTGCTTTTTGCTGTTGGTCCATTCATATGTCATTGTAACCACATCGCCGGTTTCGGAAAGCATAAGCACATAAACCCTGTCGGCCTTATAGTATAAGCCTATGTAGCTTAAAACCGAGTTAATCGACGCTTCCAGCGAGTCTGAGTCAAGCATTGCGGATACACAATTAAAAGCTACATCTTTCTCGCTTTCAGACAAAGGCCGGCGCATTTCTTCTATATGGACGCATATTTTATCGTCATTTTCGCTTTTTTGCATTTTAGTCCATTCATTGTCATCGTCATCCTGCGAAAAGGCTATGGTATCAACGGCGGCATTATGCCAAAGCTCACATACATGTTCCGCTTTGCTGATTATAGAGTTATAACTTAAGTTTTTTTCACCGCCCCACACAGCTCCCGCAACAAATCTTAAAGAATCCATATTAATGGAATTAGAAAGCGCTAAACGGGCAAAAGAAAACGACATTTCTATTTTGTTTCTTAAATCTGTTTTTGAATTAGCGTAAGGAAAAAATATCACAATTTTGTCATTGCTGTATCGTCCCATTATACAGTTTAAGCCGAGGGAAACACTAAGCGCCGAGGTTATATAAAACATGCTTTTGTTTATAAAATTCAAATCTTTTGAATAAAGCTTAGATAATCCTCCCACATAAAGCATAACAAATGCGCAGCTTAAAGACGGCTCTTTAATCATAACAGTCTCCGTCATTTCCTTCATAGTGGAATAATCATACAGACCGGTAAATTTGTCGCGCACTATATTTCCAGAAGGAATCCCCAGCTCCAATTTTTTTCGCCGCTCAATCTCGCCTATATACGCGAATATACATATGTCCTGTGTAGCTGGGTCCTCAGTTAAGTTTATAACGTATAAAACCCATTTTATGTTGCCGGCGCCGTCAACCCTTCTATACTCATTAGACAGCCACAGCCGTCCGTTATTAAAGCTTTCAATAAGCAAGTCTCTGCTGAAAAATTCGGCCATGTTTTTCTCATCATCTTTAAAAAACAGCTTGGATTTTTCACTTTCCAACAAGTCTGAGCAGCTTTTAAATTCCGGCCCCATCCCTGCGTTTCTGCCTTCAAGCCACAGTTCTTTTATTGTATTTTTTGTAAGATTGCCCCTTAAGCCCATAATTAAGTCAGCAGCGATAGTTTCATGAAAAATATGTTTTTGTGACAATTTAGTTTCATCACTTAATAAGTTTTGAGGCAGATTTTCTATAACGCCAACGGCCTTAACGGCGTGTCCATCGCAATCAAAAAGCATACGGTATGATAATGCCGCCCAGCCATAACAATCGGTATTATTATATTTTACAATAAAATTTCCGCAATCCTGAATTTTGCCATTTAAAAGCTCCCCGGCAAACTCTTTAAATCTTGGAACCGAATCGGAATGTATATAGCCGTTGGATATAATAAATTCCGGAAAATCGGCTCCGGATATTTCCGGACAGCTGAATTTGCCGTTTTCGTAAATATCAATGGTTTTGTTTTCAATATCAACTTCCCAAATTATTTGGGTGGTCTGCTCAAAGGCCGTTTGAAGGCGCTCGTTCTTTTCCTTTAGCCTAAGCTCATTTTCCTTAAACTCTGATATATCCATTGAAGTAACAAGCATAACCGGATTTGGATTGTTATATTCAATTTTAACGGCTTTTATATGCCACCAAGCCCATTTTCCATTATTTATTAATATTCGGTGGGCATGTTCAACAACCTTACCCTTTTCAAGGCCTTCCAAAAGCGCTTGTTTAAGGCCCGCAATATCGTCCGGATGAATAAATTCAGAAATAGGCTTTGGAATTGAGTAATCATTTGGCTCAACACCAATCATATGGCAAAAGCTGGGGCTTACATATATAACACGCATTATGGAACCAAGCTCAAGCAGGGCAACGCCGCTGTCCATATACTCCAAAAGCCCTGTAAGTGGAATTGCGTTAACCGGCACAAAAACATCGGTTCTGTTTTTGCTTCCTTCCCCGGCATTTAACCGAAATCCGTTTTTGCCATTTTTTTTAACTTTATAAAGAGCCATATCAGCGAACTGATATAATGTGTCAAAATCATTCTTGTTTCCCGAAGCCATGTATATTCCAACGCTGGCCGTAAGATTAATCTCTGAATCTTTTCCAAGGGCTATTTGAAGATTTTGGCAAATGCTTCTTCCCATATCCGCTGCATTTTCTTCGGTAATATTCCCCGACATAAACCCCACAAACTCGTCACCGCCAAGGCGTCCCACAATGTCGGAGGCTTTAAAAATTTTCGACAGTATTTCAGAGGCCTGTTTTATAACTTGGTCCCCAGCCTTATGCCCCAAAGTATCATTAACAAGCTTAAAACCGTCCAAATCAATAATGAACATGGCGCACACATCGTCAGGCGACATATGCTTAAGCCGGCTGTTAATATAAGTTTCTGCTGTCTCACGGTTTAAAAGCCCCGAAAGAGAGTCTTTTGAGGCCCGTTTTTGAAGCTCCTCAAATTGAATTTGCAATTTTTTTGACGATGAAGACATACTATCCTTAAACATAATTAAATCCCCTTTAATCTGGGCAATTCATAAAAATATAGTTAGTTTTATAAATAAAACAGCCGCAATAAACTTTGGCCAATATATGCTGATTTAAACTTCACGTCTAAAACCGGCGTTAAGCAACGATTATTTATACATATAATTATATCACATAAAATTTAATTTTTTTAAGAAATAATAATAAAAACTACAAAATAATGCATATTTTTTAAGAAGAATTAAAATTTATAAATTTACAAACAGAAATTTTTTGAAAAAAATTTAAAACTTATATAAGGCGGTTCAAAACCTGCATATGTACTTCTGCGTATCAAAAAGCGAGGCAAAATGATGCGCTTTACTTTAATAATATTCCATTCAATAATTTTATTCGTAAATTCTCTCATAACCAACGGCCTTTCAGGCCCATAAAATAAAACAGCAGCATGAACTGCCGTTTTATTTTTTAAATCAGCTCCAAACAAGGAACTTTTTGCTCTATTTTATTTATTCGAGAATTTCCTTCGCAAATTCTCTCATAACCAACGGCCTTTCAGGCCCATAAAATAAAAC
>CAJFUS010000146.1 GCA_904420235.1 Candidatus Neoanaerotignum tabaqchaliae | reverse complement strand
GATTCCTATATGGTTAAAATAAAATCTATAACAATCTTTTGTTGTTAAAAGAGTGCCCATTACAAGCAATGCGCTTATAAATTGTGAAATTATTGTTGCTGTGGCGGCTCCGCTGACGCCCATATTGAATTTTACTACAAACAGCAGGTCTAAAACTATATTTGTGCAGCAGGTTATCATAAGAAATATAAGAGGGCGTTTTGAATCTCCTACAGCCCTAAGTATAGCGGCGCCCATATTATATATCATATTGGCGCACATACCTATAAAATATATTCTTAAGTATGCTATAGATTGACTTAATGTGTCCTCGGGTGTTGCTATTGCCACAAGTATATTTGGAGTTAATATAAAACCTATTATGCACACCACAAGACCGAAGAGAAAAGAAAATGTTATTGCTGTATGTACCGCTCTTTGTGTTTGGGTGTAGTTTTTAGCGCCGTAAAACTGAGCAATTACAACCGATGCACCTGTTGATATTGCTATGGCAAAATATACTATCATGTCTATTATTTTTCCAGTTGAGCCGCCGACTGCCGAAAGCGCCTCTTTGCCAAGGTATCTTCCAACTATTATTGTGTCTGCCATGTTATACATTTGTTGGAAAAATGAGCCGAAAAGAAGCGGGAAGAAAAATATAAGAAGCTGTTTCCAAATTACTCCTTCAGTTATGGCGTTTTTAACCATTTTACTGTTATCCATTACAATCCCTCCCAAAATAATTAAAGCGTTGATTTACTTTTAATCTACCTTAATTAAATATCTTAAAATTGCATTAAAACTATACAATATAAATTTAGAATATGCAATATAAAAATCAGATATTTTAAATTAAAATTTCGCGTGAAAATATTTTATTTTATAAAAAAATTTTTATAAAATCTCTTTACAAAACCAAAAAAGTGTGTTAAGATTGTACTATAAAAAATACAAAGGAGATGATACCGATGGGAACGTTAGAAAGTGAAAGTCAATTTAATAAAGGCGAAATGGCTTATGGCGTAAAAAATATCTCTTTTAATAACGCATTATATAACGGCCTTTCGCGTAGAGTCTTCAAATTTATCGGCCGCCATAAATAAAGAAATAAGATTAAAAAAGTTTAACAGGTATTCGGGTTTTCATATTTAGGGGTCTGGGGTTCCGGATACTGAAAAACAAAGATTTATTTCTTAATATGCTCCTGAGAGCATAGGGTGTTAAATCAATTTGAAGCATTAAAACTGAATATAGTTTATAACAGAAAAATAGTTGTTGTAAATTCCATTTGACAATATAAAAAATATGTTTAAAAACTAATTATTGTTAAATAAAGTTAAAAAGAAAGGTTTTACAGACACTATATAAAATATCAAGCATATATAAAAATCAAAATCTTTAATTTGTTAAAGAATATTTGATTAACAGGAAGGACTTTAAGGAGAGCTGTTTAATCCGTTGCCGATGGGCATTAAATGTGCGGGTTTTATGTTGGAAAATAGCTAAGTCCCTGTTATGAAACGCTAAAGTGACTGTATTTATTTGAAAGGGTCAGGCTGAAGCGGAATTAGAGGCTTCCTTAATTGTTATATATGTTCTCCCTTATAAAAGATTAAGTTTTAAGGGACGATTGATATAAATTTTCTGGATAAATTACGCCGCGGGTATTTGTATCCGCGGCTTTTAGATGTTTGAAATTTAAAAAGCGTCTGATTCAATTGTGTATCATCAGACGCTGTGATTTGAAAAAAATGTATTTGAGGATAGACTGTTTACATATTTTTAATAAAAGTATTTTTATATATGTAAAAACTGAGAACTATGAACTTTCAGACAAAAATTATAAATAAAACTTATTAATACTAATTTCACGCAATTAAAACAGTTTTTTAGAATTTTGACATTTTATGAGCCTTATTATAAAAAGCGGTTTAATAAAAAATATTAAACACTTCACTATAAGTTATCATCAGAATTGTCCCATAAATTTTTAATTTCCCATTATTTTGTTAACTTGGTCAAGCGCGCCAACTTTTTTCATGCTGTATATTATAACTGCAGCCATAACAGAGCCAATGGCAGTGCTTGTAAGAAACGGAATTACATATGTAAACACAGCGGCCTCCTGTCCCATAACAAATGCTGCTATGGGGTAGCATAATATTCCGCCTATAATGCCTGTGCCGAAAACTTCTCCAATGCAGGCCGCAAGTATGCTTTTAGTTTTATTAAATAAAAGTCCGCACAAAAGAGCTCCAATCATGCTTCCGGGAAAAGCTAAAAGGCTGCCTGTGCCAAGAACATTTCTTATAAGCGATGTGCAAAAAGCAGCAAGAACACCGTAGAATGGACCTAATGTAACTCCGGCAACAACATTTATAAGGTGTTGTATTGGAAAGCATTTTGATGTGCCTACAGGTATGGCGAAAGCTGACAGTGACACTGCTATGGCCGAAAGCATAGCTGCTGCCACAAGTTTTTTAATGTTTATGTTCATAATTACATTCCCCTTAATATTTATTTAATTTATATATTATTACAAATATGGAGATTAGTAAAGCAAAATAAAAAGGCGCCTATATAGGCGCCCATTTTTTTAAAATTAGTGTGTTTTGTTGTACTCCTCAAGGTCAACAACTGCCTGATACATAAGCTCTTTTGTGATTTTGTAAGGTGAGCACTCAATATCGTATTTTGTAACGGCACTGTCAAGAGCAGGACCCATTTCATCAAGAGTAACTTCCATATCGGCAAGTTTTGTAGGAAGACCAATTGACTTCATGAATTTATAGATTCTGTCAAGAAGGTCCATTTGTTTATCCATCATAAGCATGCAAAGAACGCCGTATGAAACAACTTCGCCGTGAAGATGTCTTTCTTCGATTTGAGGAAGAACTGTCATGCCATAGAATATTGCATGGCCCATGTTAGAATTATATTTATACGAGTCAATAAGATATGAAACCATACCTGATGTAATAACTACGGCAAGAACAACCTGCTCAAGAGCGAATGAAGATTTTCCAGCCTTAACATCGTCCATAGCCTGTTTTCCATACTGAAGAAGAGGCTCACCTGTCATTTTGCTCATGCAAAGAGGAAGGGCATCTTTATGTGCCATTTCAAGCTCGTGGCCTCTTGATGAAAATGGAACCTCGGTGAATTTTGCAAGCGTGTCACCAATACCGGCCCAAAGATATACAGGAGGAGCCTGAGCAATAATGTCAAGGTTGATAAAGTTATGTATAGCAGGTCTGTTTGCTATAAATACGTCTTTTTGAACTCCGTTAGGATAATACATAACGCCGATAGCTGTTGTTGAGGCGCATGTTGCGGCTATTGTAGGGAATGTGAATAAAGGTTTTCCCGTTTGGAATGCTGTGCATTTTGCTGTATCAATGGCTTTTCCACCGCCAACACCGAAAACCATGTCGGCATTTTTAACTGTGTCAAGCTCTTTAAGCCTGTCAACATTTTCGTAAGAAGCAACTCCGCCGAACCACTCAAAGCCAAGAATTTCGAGGTCGGAATCTTTAACAGCCTCGGTAATGTATGGCTTAGCGGCGGCAAGGGCCTTTTCTCCGCCTATAACAACGATTTTCTTTCCATATCTGGAACAGATTGGTATAAGCTGCTCGTAAGTTTCCTGTCCGTAGCCGATAGTATATCCTGCAAATGTAACTGTCTGTGCCATTGGTAACACTCCTTTGTTTTTTAAGTATATAAAAAAGCGCCTACTAAACACTTTTTTATTAATGTAACATTCTAAACAATATTATTATACAGTTGTAATGTTGATTTTTCAATCGAAACTTAAAAATATGTTATTTTTTTATTTTGAAACTGCGATTTGCAATATATTTCACATTACATTAGTATTGTTTTTAGCTGTTATTGCTATATTTTTACACAATTTATCATTAAAAATTTTTTAATTATATCATTTTTTTCAAAAGTCACAAAATTTGATGTTAAAAAAATAACATTTATTGCTTATATATAGTATGTTAAAAAAATAAAGTTATGATAAAACAACGCTTTTATAACGCTTTTATTAAACGGATATGATTGATATAATGTAGAAAGGTGATTATATGGATTTAAGAAAGGATTTTATTAATTTAATAAATTTTGTTGTTTTTTCTCAGCATGACGCGGAGCAGATTAGAAATACAGCAAGAGAAATTGGCTTTGAGGCCGATATTATTGTTACTGATGAGGATATGGTTTCGCAAATATGCCGGCAGAAAGCTGAATTGGGAGTTAAGGTATTTTTGTTTTATGGCATGGACAGCAGACTTACAGAATTGGGGAGGGATATATGCTCGGTGTTTTTGGCAAAAAGCACTGTGGACTTTATTAAAACAGGCTTTGGTAAAAATGCCTTTAAAAAAGTTAAATTGCTTTTATATAATGGGGAGTACGCCGACTGCGGTCTGCTTAAGGAGCTGTGGGACGTCAAGGTTGAAAGTTTTAATGTGTCCGTAAGCGAAAGTGCCAGAGAGAAATATTTTTCTTTGTGCGAAAGGGATACGCTTTTTATTGGGCCGGAAAACATGGCTTATTATGTTAGACAGAAGGGGTTTAACTATAAATCAACACTTTTAAGCGCAGAATCCCTTAATTTGGCCGTTAGTTCAGCCTGTAAAATTATATCGGTTAAAAAATTTGACGAAGACAAAAATAAGCTTAATGAATTGAGGCTTGAACAATATAAAGTTGTTTTTAATTTTACAAATGACGCTATACTTGCCATAGATGAGAATGGAATTATAATAGCTGCTAATGACATGGTTTATAAATTTTTAAAGCATGATATTAATGACAGACTTGAGGGAAAGCATATATATAATGTTATTAAGGGCAGCAAAATGATAAAGGCCATGTATAAGGACGGGGGAGATATAGGGGATGTTTTTGAACTGCCTTATGGAACAGTGCTTACTCATAGAATACCCATAGAGATAAACGGTGTTAAAAAGGGCGTTGTTTCAACATTCCAGGATTTAGCCGTACTTCAAGAACATGAAAAAAATGCACGCCTTAGTTTTATGAGAAACAAAAAGGGATTTTTTGCGAAATATGGCTTTGATGATATAAAAGGGTCGTCGGCAGTTTTAAATGAGGTTAAAAATGTGGCCCGCAGTTACGCGTTTTCAGACTCGACGGTTCTTATATTTGGCGAAACCGGAACGGGAAAGGAACTGTTTGCCCAAAGCATACACAACTGCGGAAAAAGAAAGGATGGCCCCTTCGTGGCTGTAAACTGTGCCGCTATACCGAAAAATTTGCTGGAAGCCGAGTTTTTCGGCTATGACGAGGGGTCATTCACAGGAGCCATAAAAGGCGGCAAAATGGGAGTTTTTGAAATGGCTCACATGGGAACAATATTTCTTGACGAGATAGGCGATATGCCTCTTGAAATGCAAGTTCAGCTTTTAAGAGTTATACAGGAGAAGGAGATAAGGCGCATAGGCAGCGACAGGGTTATACCTGTTGACGTAAGAGTTATAGCGGCAACCAACAGAGACCTTAATCAAGAAGTGATTAAGGGAAATTTTAGAGAGGACCTGTTTTATCGTCTTGACGTTTTGGAGCTTAAAATACCGCCGCTTAGAAACCGAATGGATGACATTGATATAATAGCCGTTGATTTTCTTAAAGCCAACGACTATAAAAATTTCAAATCCAATGAGGCTCTTTGGAGAGAGATAATAAATGAGCTTAAAAATTATGATATGCGCGGAAATGTGCGGGAGCTGCAAAACATGCTTGAAAGGCTTACGGTTATGATGAAAAACAGCCATATAAACGCAACGGCTTTGTTTTCAGAGATAAGCCGCAGTCTTTCATTTAAAACTCAGAACCAAAGCGACGACCAGCGATTAATATACGGCGACGTTCAGGAGAGTACAGGGGCAGACCAGTGGGAGAAAGGCCGAATAATAAAGGCTCTTAAAAATAATGGCCTTTCAAGAACAAAGGCCGCCAAGGAGCTTGGAATAAGCCGTTCGACACTTTGGAACAAAATGAAACTTTACAACATTAAACTTTGAAAAATAATTAATAAAAAATTATCGATATTGTTATTTACAACAATATTTTTATGGTATACTTATTATGTATATTTTAATATTTGCTGCGGAGGCGAGACATTTTGGAGGACCTTAGAAAAATACGGCTTATGGTTTCGCTTGCCATATATGATAAGCATTATGGCGAAAAGGACAGAAAAATTACGTCAAAATACAGGCGCGACTATGTGTATTTTAAAAATCTCTCGATGAGGCTTGGCGTTGTGGCAGGTTTTGCGGTTATATGCGGCATATACTATCTTTACAGGCTTATAATAGAAAATGAGGACGTCTTTTTGCTTATAAGCAGAGCGGCATTTATAAAAATGGGCTTGGCGCTTGTGGCTTTGCTTGTTTTGTATAGTGTTGTGTGCACTATAAAATATCGCCGCGAGTATGATTTGGCGCAAAAAAGAATGGATATTTACGAGGAAAGGATTAAAAAGCTCAACGGCCAGTCTAAAGTTAAACGCGGTCAAAGACGTCTTAATGAAACGGCCAACGGGTTCGACGCAAGGAGAGAGGCGTCTAAAAAGCTTTTAAAGGGGAACAGCCATGGAAGAAATAATGCGCATAAGAATGAGATTGATTGAGATATACAAAAGGTATGAAGATGTAATAAACATAGCGGCTAAATTTATAGCCGGACTTTTGGTTTTTTACATTATGTCCGATTTATCAATGGGCGGCGTAACTGGCTTAAGAAAGGCGGCAATAATACTGCTTGGCGCGATTATAACAACTTTTTCGTCGGCATCGGTTTTTATTGTGGTGTGCGCTTTGGGAGCTGTGGTTTTTATAGGAGCGGCTTCAATAGAGACTGCCATTGTGGCCCTAATGGTGTTTTTCCTGCTTTATGTTTTTTATGGCAGAATTTTTCCAAAGGAAAGTGTTTTGTTTATAGCTATGCTTGTGTGTTTTAAAATAAAGCTTCCTTATGTAATACCTATTTTGGGAGGCCTTTATTTTGGCGCTGGAGCCATATTTCCGGCTGCCGCGGCGATGTTTGTTAATCAATTTGCCTTAAATTTAGGTGAGGTTATAAAAATGGCGCCTACATCGGAGTTTTCGGCCTCGACGATGCCTGATAACCTTTTTAACATGTATACATATATTTTTACCGATGCGGCTCAAACATTTTACGGCTGCTTTTTCTCGGCGGCGGCCATAGCTGTTGCGGTTATAGCGGCTTGGGCCATAAGCAATATGAGTATAGACCATGAGAAGGAAATAGCAATTATAGTTTCTGCCATAGTTATGATAATAGGACTTTTTTTAGCCGTTATATTAGGTGGGAGCGATTTTTCGGTTTTCGGCCTTCCAGTGTGCGTAGCTATATCTGCTGTTATAGTTTATGCAATACGTCTTTTTGACGACCTTCCGGATTACAGGCATACCGAAAGAGTGCAGTTTCAAGATAAGAACTACTTTTATTACGTTAAAGCAGTGCCTAAGATAGGAACATATGATACAAATCAACGCGCTGGAATACACAGCGACAGGGGGGAGGAATAATGGAACAGTATTTTAACAGTCTTTTTACTAATATAAGATTTTCGGATATAGTTATACCTTCTGTTGGACTTAAAGATATACTTGATATACTTATAGTTGCCTACCTTATATATAAAATTATTTTTTGGGTTAAGGAAACAAGGGCGTGGGTACTTTTTAAAGGCATAATAGTTATATTCGCGTTTGCCCTTGGGGCGTTTGTTTTAAGACTGAACACTATATTGTGGATATTCTCTAAAACAATATCCGTAGGTATTATAGCCGTTATAGTTGTTTTCCAGCCGGAGCTTAGGAAAGCCCTTGAACAGTTGGGAAAAAACCGGCATATATTTGACATACTAAGTTTTGATACATCTCAAAGCAATCGGGATTATACGGAGAAAACCGTTGAGGAAGTAATAAAAGCATCGGAAAAAATGAGTGCCGTTAAAACAGGGGCCCTTATGCTTATAGAGAGAGATGTTCCCCTTGGAGATTTTGAGCGTACGGGCATACCAATAGACGCCGTTGTTACAAGCCAGCTTCTTATTAACATATTTGAGAAAAACACTCCACTTCACGACGGGGCGGTTATAATAAAAAATAACCGAGTTGCGGCGGCGACGTGCTTTTTGCCTCTTACGGAAAGCAACGATATAAGCATGGATTTGGGTACACGCCATAGGGCGGCTATAGGTTCAAGTGAGGTTTCTGACGCCTTTGTTGTAGTGGTTTCGGAAGAAACGGGAGCTATATCAATAGCCAACGGCGGCGTTTTATACCGTAATTTAAGCTCTGACGCCATGAGGCGAATGCTTCTTCAGGGACGTCATGGCGCAACTAAAAAACGCAAAAGAATATTCTGGAGGAGGGGCAAAAAGAATGAGTAGATTTAAAAAAATGCTCACAAAGGACGCCGGTTGGAAACTCCTTTCAGTTATTATAGCTGTTTTTCTTTGGTTTATGGTTATAAATATAGAAAATCCAGTTGAGTATAGGGTGTTCTCCTCAAGCATAAATATAGAAAATTCCGACCTGCTTTCAAGCGCCGGAAAGACAATAACAAATATGGACAGTTTAGAAGGCACGCGAGTTGCTGTAAGGCTTAGAGGCGAAAGAATGGTGCTTGACAAAATACAGCAGGCCAGAAGCCTTTCCGCCTATATTGACATTTCGGAAATAGATATATACAGCGCCAGCGGAGATATTACGCTGCCTATAAGGCTTAGAACAGGCTTGACTGGAGGAGATACGGTAAGTATAGAATATATATCGCCGTCAACATTTACGGTAAATATAGATGAAAGTATGTCCAAAACATTTGACGTTACGGTTCAGTACAGCGGCAATGCGGGAGGGGCTACTGTAAGCGAAAAAACAATAGACCCTCAAAAAGTTACTGTTACAGGAGCAAGAGGCGTCATAGAGTCTATAGAAAGTGTTAAAGCCATGATAACTTTAGACTCTCCTTATGACGGGCAGACAGTTCCGGCGCGTATTAACGCCTATGATGCCGACGGCAATGTTGTGGGCAATGTTTCGCTAAGCAGCGATACGGCTGTTGTTACATTAAATGTTGAAACAACAAAACGGGTGCCAATTCAAGTTTCCACAAGCGGAGAACCGGCAAGAGGCTGCAGTGTGTCGGATATAAGTGTTGAGCCGGATTCGATAACGTTAGTGGGAAG
>CAJFUS010000145.1 GCA_904420235.1 Candidatus Neoanaerotignum tabaqchaliae | reverse complement strand
AAGTTAAATATTTATGGAGCTTTTGATATTTGTTTATAATTGTAGTTCTGCTAATTTGTTTTAAATAAATCGCTTTTGTTGTTATTTAAGAAAATCATATTTAATGCCAAGGCCCTTTTCTATGGCGCCTTTATAAAGGGATACCGCCGTAACGTTATCTTGAATAGCCATTCCCACAGTGTCAAATATGGTTATTTCCTCATCATTTTCCCTGCCAGGCTTTTTGCCAAGTATTATCTCGCCTATCTCGCCGTATATATCCTCAACATTTATTACGCCTTCCTCAACGGCATGATGTGTTTCTCCGTTTTTTATGCAAAGTTTTATGGAATCATTAACAACTTTGGCGCCTTTAAAAACGTCAGTACAAAGTTCTTGTTTGTCGGGCATATCGGCTCCTATGGCGGCTATATGGGTTCCCGGTTTAAGCCATTCCCTTTTTACAATGGGTGTCCTTCTGCCTATTGTTGTTGTAACAACTATATCGGCCTTTCTAACTCCCTCCTCGGCAGTAGAGCATGGGTAAAAATTAATCTCCTTAAGCTCCGCCGACATTTCAGATATATACGCGTCTATTTCTTCTTGGCTGTATCCCCAAACATAAACGTCTTTTATGGGGCGCACGCGAACCATTGCCCTAAGCTGCCTTCTTCCTTGATTTCCTGCTCCTATAATACATATTTTACTGGAATTTTTTCTTGAGAGATATTTAACCGATATGGCTCCAGCGGCAGCCGTTCGGCAGCCTGTAATCCAAGTTCCGTCCATAATACACTTTAAGGCGCTTGTATCGGCCTCATACAAATATACCATGTTCATTCCGGTTGGAAGACCGATTTTCGGGTTGTCCGGATATCCGCCTGATGAGGATTTTATTGTTATATATCCTCCACCCATATCAAGGCCGCCTTTAAAATCAAAGCCTGTATGCGTTCCCGGTTTAACAATAGTCATAAAGTCCGGCTGAACAACAAGTCCGCTGTTAAAAGAGCGATAACCGTCCTCAACGGCCTCAAGTATGGCGTCAAGGTCTATAAGACTTCCAACATCGCTTTTATTTAATAACAAAGTGTCCATTCCCAAACACAACCTTTCCCTCAATTATTAAACACCTACAATTAAAGCATTCCATCAACATGCTCGTTGTTAAGTATTTTACCAATCATATCTATATCCCAGTTTCCAGAGGTAAGTATAAACGCCACATTCTCGTCAGGTTTAACCTCTATTTCTTTTCCAAGTATTGCGGCTATACCTACACACGACGACGGCTCGGCGACAAGTTTTGCCTCTCCAGCTACTAATTTAACGGCCTCTTTAATGTCGTCTTCTTCTACTGACACAAAATCATCAACATATTTCTCACAAATAGGATATGGATTTTCTCCTGGTGTACGGCAG
Source organism: Candidatus Neoanaerotignum tabaqchaliae (assembly GCA_904420235.1). GTDB lineage: Bacteria > Bacillota > Clostridia > Lachnospirales > Anaerotignaceae > Neoanaerotignum_A > Neoanaerotignum_A tabaqchaliae. Next base: position 2,302 of record CAJFUS010000145.1, on the reverse strand, counting down.
CCAAGTCCGTCCGCAAGGCTTGGGAAACACTCAACTTCCACTCTATGTCCGGCTTTTCGGCTTTGAACATATCCGTCGCTGGCCTTTGCCTGAACACCTATAATGCGTATTTTTGGATTAATCTCTTTAACGGCCGTTGCAACTCCGGCTATAAGTCCGCCGCCGCCTACAGGAACAAATATTGTGTCTATGTAAGGCAAATCCTCAAGTATCTCAAGGCCGATTGTTCCTTGACCGGCCATAACCGTATAATCCTCATATCCATGGGCCATTGTGTAGCCGTTTTTTTCTTGGATTTCCCTAACCATTTTCCACCTGTCCTTGTAAAGCCTCGGTCCAAGAATAACATCGGCTCCAAGGGCCTTTGCCTTATCTATTTTAACATGTGGCGCGTCTTCGGGAAGAACCACAACAACATGGGTTCCTGTCATTTTTCCGGCAAGAGCGCAGGCTTGGCCATGATTTCCGGAAGAGCTGCAAATAATTCCTCTGTCTCTTTCCTCTTGGCTAAGTGAAAGTATCTTGTTCATGGCGCCCCTCATCTTAAAAGCTCCGGTAATTTGAAGCATTTCCGGCTTAAGATATACCTTGCAGCCCAAAAATTTATCCATAGGCTTGCTTCTTAAAAGTGGTGTGCGCACAACATAAGGTTTAATCCTTTCGGCTGCCTCGCATATATCATCTAAGCAAAGTGGTATTTTTTCCATTCAAAACGCCTCCCACATACTGTAATAATGTTTATTTCTATATGGGCTATTATAATATCAGGCAAATCAAACCGCAATTATCAATATATATATAAAAAGCCATAACATATTGTTATGGCTTAATTGCTTTTTGTATGTATGTAACAAGCTCATTTGCGTATTCTGAAAGTTTTTGTCCTTCCTCTATTACATAACCAAACGTAAGGTATGAATCGTCCCCTTCTATGGAAACGTTTTTAATTTTATACTGCCCTTTTTTCGGATAGTCAAACTTCATTCCTATTGACACCAAATCGGTTTTAAGAAGAAAATTTATTGAAAGATGCTCGCTGTTTGTGCATACAACCGACTGAAGCTCATCAGGATTAACTGGCCCAAGGCTTATATGGCCTATTCCGTCGTCAACAGAGAAAAAATCGTTAAGGCCGCTTATATATTTAAGCTTAGGAAGAGTTTCAAACCGCACGGTCTCAGCATTGTAAAAAGGGCTGTTCGGACCGGCGTAAATGCAGGCCTTAAGTTTGCCAAGCACCACAAACTCAAGGCCCTTTCTTGACACTATACTCAAAAATGTGTTTATGCGCTTTTGGGATATATAAAGTATGCCAATTTCCGATATTCCATGCTCAACCTGTGTTATTATCTCCTCAACGGTTCCCTGCCTATGCTCTATATTTAAGTCCTCATGGCTTTTATACAAATTAACAAGAAGATTTGATATGCTGTTGCTTTGATAGGTTGATATATATAAGGTGTTTTTCTTTCTTGTGCTTCTGCTGTTTAATATAAGATTGGCATTTTTAACAGTGTTGAGAGCATAGTCGTATATAGACTTGCCGTAAGGCGTAAGCCTAAGCCCCCTGCTTGTGCGCTCAAAAACATTGTTTCCAAGCTCCTCCTCAAGGGAGCGTATAACTTTACTTACATTTGGCTGGGAAGTATAAAGCCTTTCAGCCGCTTTTCCAAGGCTTCCGCAGTCAACACACATAAGAAAAAATTCAAGCTGTTTAAGTTCCATATACTCACCTAATTTCGCTCAATATCTGCTAAAGACTCATTTCTTTTGATTTGTATTGCTTTGTTCCGCGTTGTTGTCTTTTTCGGGAATATTTTCAATTTTTTCATTTCCCTTTTGACTTTGGGTTCCAAAATAGAAGGCTATAATTACCGAAAAAATTGTTAAAAAGCTTTGTCCGCTTATTTTACCGCATGACGAAAGATATGCGAACACAATTGTTAAAACAATGGTAACTATACTTTTAACGCATAATAAATTAACCAGTCTTTTTAAAAGCAAAGGACGCATATTTTTCATTCCTTTTTAAACTGTTTAATACATATTATGCCACGCATATACAAAAAGACACAAAGTTTTTATATAATACCATTTTTTTATGCCTCCGCGAACTTAAAACCAAAATAAGAACAAATTAAACTGATATTTGTAGTTTTAGAAACGCAATATTTTATTAAATTATAAACATTGCATCGCCAATATCACGATTTGAACACAAAATTAAAAACTTGTGCTTTACAATTTATTCATTATATCATATCACTTATATTAAGATATTTTCAAGAAAACTATATATTTT
>CAJFUS010000144.1 GCA_904420235.1 Candidatus Neoanaerotignum tabaqchaliae | reverse complement strand
CCTCTAAAAATTGGTTCTGCCCAAGGTAACTAATGGCATATCTTATATCAGTTTTTTCAATTTACACAAAACTCGAAACGGTCTCTGAAAAGCTCATTCTTAAGCCTTTCACCCAGTCTTATCATAGAAGAATCTTATTTACAGACTTTTCTTCATAGGCCCAATAAAAATTATATTTTTTATATGCCTAAATCACAATTTAAAGTGTTTTAATACTTTAAGGCCACAATAGAAAGATGCTATTTATTATTAAGCACATATTTCTTTATAAGACGGTATGCTTTTGGCTGGCTTATATCAAGAGCCTTTGCTACACTTACACTTGTTTTATATTTTTTGTAGGACTCTAATATTATTTTTCTCTCAACTTCCTCAATAGCATCGTCAAGAGGTTTATCCATATATTTTTTTATCCCATACTCTATATTAAGATTAAATATTGATTTGGGGAGATTTGTTGTAACAATTTCTTTATTTGTAGTAAGCACAACAGCTTTTTCTATTATATTCGAAAGTTCCCTTAAATTTCCAGGCCATGCATATTGTTTGAATACCTTTTTGACATCATCGCTTAGTGTGTGTGATTTTCCATAAAGTTCATTATACATGTTCAAATAATAATCGGCAAAGCTGTCTATATCTTCCTGACGCTCACGAAGTGGAGGTATTGTTATTTCAAATGTGTTAAGCCTGAAATATAAATCCTCACGGAATGTGCCGTTTTCAACCATTTGCTCAAGATTCCTATTTGTAGCAGCTACTATTTTTACATCAACAGTATGTTTTTTCTCACTTCCAACAGGTATAAACTCTTTATCTTGTATAAATAAAAGCAGTTTTGCCTGCAAATCATATGGCATTTCCGATATTTCATCAAGAAACAGTACGCCGCCGTCGGCAACCTCTACAAGGCCTTTTTTTCCTGTTGAGCTTGCTCCTGAAAAGGCTCCCTTTTTGTAGCCAAAAAGTTCTGATTCTATAAGATTTGGATTTATACATGCGCAGTTTATAGTAACAAAAGGCTTGTTTTTGCGGTTGCTTATGCTGTGCATATACTTTGCCAAAAAACTTTTGCCTGTGCCGGTTTCTCCAAGGAATATACATGGAGACTCTATATTTTTTACCTTTTGAATAAAAGATATTACAGGTTTCATTTTTTCACTGCTGCTGTGAAAAGGAATCTCAATCTTTTCTTTGTTTGATATATCAATAGATTTTTCCTCAGCTTTGCTTATTTCATTTACATAGTAAATATCATTTATATTTTGAGCCACATATTTTATGTTATTTTTATCATCAAAAATTGGAACAGATATGGTTATTATGTCTTTGCCAAGATTGGTTATTTGCCTTTTGGCCACAGGTTTTTTTGTTCTGTAAACTTCAGGAAGGGTAGAGTTATCCCAAAATATCTCATCAAGCTCGCCGAATTTTTTGCCTATGAGTTCCTCAGGTTTAAGCCCGTAATGTCTTATGCTGGCATTGTTTATATAGATAAGGTTATAGTTGTTGTCATATATCATAATTTCATCGTGCAGATTGTCTATAATTTTTTTGAGTTCCTCATAAGTCATTAAAAAGCCCACCTTAATTATAATTGTATATTGTTTATTATGCTAATGTGAAGCACTGTACTATTATACACTAACTGCACTTATTTAAGCAATAAAAACGGAAGAATCTTTAAAAAAGTTTGATTCTTCCGTTCTTGCGTTTCTATATTACACCATCTTTTTGGAACTGTGATATTTCTTCATCAGAATATCCTATAGAACGCATAATATCAATAGTATTCTCACCAAGGGTAGGAGAGGGCTTGTTTATATTATTAGGGTTTTCTGAAAGATTAATAGGATTTCCTACAAGCTTCATATTTCCTATTATAGGGTCGGTTATATCTAAAACCATTTTTCTTGCCCTAAGATGCTCGTCATCAAGAGCTTCAGCTATATTCATAACTCCGGACACAGGTATACCTGTGTCTTTAAGAATATCTTCAATTTCATTTCTGCTCATGCCGGACATATAATTTTCAAGAAAGCTCTTAAGTTCTTTATTGTTTAAAATACGGTCCTTGTTTGTTTTAAATTTTTTAAGAATATCACTGTCAGTAATTCCCATACGGCTGCAAAATATTTCCCACTTGCTGTCGCCTCTTACCGAAAGGGCAATATATCCATCTTTTACCTTATATACATTATCAGGGGCATAGTATGGGTTACTGTTGTCAGTTCTTGATATAATATTTCTATTATTTGTATAATCAAGCACTGGATATTCTAACGTAGAATAAAGAGAGCCGAGCATTGTAGCGTCAACCTTCTGGCCTTTTCCAGTTTTTAATCTATTGTAATATGCGGTTATAATGCCTATAAGTAGTATAAGACCTGTATAGCTGTCGCCTATTGCCGGTCCAACTTTTGTAGGTCCGCCGTCGCTGAATCCGTTTACGTCCATAACGCCGCTCATAGCCTGTATAACATTATCATAGGCGGCGTATTTTGAGAGCCTTCCTTCATTTCCATAACCAGATATTGTGGCATATATTATGTCCGGCTTAATTTTTTTCATATCTTCATAGCCTATGCCGTATTTTTCAAGAGTTCCGGCTTTAAAATTAGAGCATACTATATCAGAGCCCTTAATGAGGTCAAATATTATTTTTTTACCCTCATCACTGGAAATATCCAATGTAAGGCTTTTTTTGCCTCTGTTAAAAGAAGCATAATATCCACTGTATCCGTTTTTAAAAGGCGCCCATGCTCTTGACTGGTCACCGCTTCCTATCTTTTCAACTTTTATAACCTCAGCTCCAAAATCAGCTAAATTTAAAGTACAGAAGGGGCCTGAATAAGCATGAGTAAAATCTATAACTTTAACACCGTCTAATAATCCCATAAAAACACCTCCAAATTTCTATCAGCCAATTTGTTTATCTCTGTCAATGTCATCAAACTCGCCTATTTCCATAAGCACAGACGATGTATTTTCTCCAAGCCTTGGAGCATGAGACCATTCTTTTTGCACAGAGTCGCTTAGTTTAAATGGATTTGACGGATAACTGATTTTTCCGAATACTGTGTCATGGGCATCAAAAAGAAACCCATACTGTTTAATATCCGGAAGGTCGGAAATTTCTTTAATATTCATTACAGTTGAGCAGGGTATGCCGTTTTCCAGACATGCTTCTTGAACATAGTCTTTCTTGAATTTTATCATTCTTTCACGAAGTATTGGCTGAAGATTATCAAGGTATCCGGCACGCCTTGTTTCCTGTTCAGCGAACCTTGGGTCATTTTCCAAATCCTCAAAACCAAGAGCTTTACATAATTTGTGCCACTGAGACTGTGTTGAACATCCTATGGCAACATATCCGTCTTGAGTTTCATACGTATCATAAGGAGCCGCAGCTGGGTCGAAGTTTCCGCGCCTTGTATGGATTTCATTTGTCATTGAATATGCCGCCGGAGCCGCTTCTATGCATGAGAATATAGAATCAAGAATTGATATATCAACCTTTTGTCCAATGCCTCTATTAATTTTATCTATAATGGCAAGCATTATGCCTGTGTAGAGATAGCCAGCCGCATAATGTTCGGCAACTGACGGAGCGCATTTTACGGGATATCCGTTTTCAACTCCTGTCATATCCATTGCAACTCCTCGTGCCTGTGCAACTATGCTGCTTCCGGGAGCGCCGCTTAATGGTCCGTAATCGCCAAAATATGTGCATGAGGCATAGATTATATTACTTTTAAGCTTTTTAAGGGATTCATAATCTATTCCAAGGTTTTCCATGTAGTTGGTTTCATGGCTTGTGCATATAACGTCATATTTTTTTACAAGTCTTTTAAAAATGTTAATGCCATATTCGGTTTTAATATCAAGTGTTATACTTTGCTTCCCGCTATTAAGATAGTTAAAGTAAAGGCTTTCTCCGTTTTTTAAAGGAGCCCATTTGCGGGTTTTGTCTCCAGATGGTTTCTCTATTTTAACTACTTTGGCTCCGAAGTCTGCAAAGTATTTTGTTGCCAAAGCGCATGATAGTCCTTCGCTTAAATCAAGAATTTTTATATCTTTTAATGGTAAATTAAACATTTTATATTCCTCCCCAAAATCAAGATAAACTTAATTTCTTTAATTTTATAATAAGCAAAACATGTGCCAAAAAAAGAAAAGGGAAGGAAGCTGTATTTTCGGTGATTATTTAAATTCTTAATTTGTGTAATATTTAAAAACGAATAAAAGTTGAAGAGAAATACAAAAATATCAATTCAAAAATGAATAGTTATTCTAATATGAATACAACATAATAAAAAATAGTTAATCAAATTTTTAAAATAATATAGAAAATGCCGAATTAATAAAATTTATTTAATTTATATATTGTATACAATATAATTTGTAGCAATTTGTTTTGATTTTTATATTATATATTAAATTAGTAAAAAACTTGGAGGGTTATAAATTGCCAAAAATTTTTTTAAGCCCATCAGTTCAGGAATACAACGAGTACTTAACAGGAGGAAGCGAAGAATATTATATGAATCTTATTGCCGACGAGATTGAGCCGTATCTTGAGGCAAGCGGCATAGAATTTAGCAGAAATGATACATCAAGGCCTGTGTCTCAGGCAATAGCAGACTCAAATGCTGGAAATTATGATTTGCATTTGTCTATACACTCAAATGCTTCGCCGGAATCTATGAAGGGGCAATTATCAGGAGTTGATATATACTATAGTCCAGTAAGCTATTTGGGAAAGATGTTCGCAGATATGCTGGCAGAAAATTATAAAAAAATTTATCCGGACCCAGATAAAGTGAAAACTGTTCCAACAACTTCACTTGGTGAAATAAGAAGAACAACAGCTCCGGCAGTGCTTATAGAAACAGCTTATCACGATAATCCAGAAGACGAGCAATGGATTAAGGAAAATATTGATTTAATAGCAGAAACATTGGCGATGACTGTAGCAGAATTTTTTAATTTGCCGTTTGTAGCGCCAATTGATAACAACAGCTATGAAATAGATGTAGACATGATAGAATAAATAAAATTATATGGATTTAATATTTTTATAGTATAATTTATTCGCAAAAGTTGTGTTTTGCGAAGAAATATATATCGCTGTTTTTATACCCTTTTTAGGCTTTATAAATAAAAACCTCGCTATAGTAACTGCTTTTGTTATATAGCGAGGTTTTATATACATATTATTTAAAATCTTCTTCTTTTTCTGTATTTATATTTTAGTCTTGAATAAGTATATCTGTTTCTATTTCTGCGTCCTTTGAGTATTTTTATAAGAAGTATTATTATAATTATAACTAAAATTATAATAACAACTTTAATAATGTTTATATTTTCTATAAAGTTTGATACAAATGTTTTTATATTATACCACATTCGTAAAAATATATTGGCTTTTTCAACATCCCTTGACGAATAAATTTGTGTTTCGGCTAAAACTGTACCATCTTGGCTTACATAGGAAATTGTTCCGATTTCGGCATCTTTGCTTATGGGTGCTTTTAAAACAGGAACTGTATTTTCTGATGAAGAATCCTCATTTTGCTTTTCGGCAATAAGGTCTGTAGCCGTTACATTTATGTTGGTTTTTAAACTTCCAACTTCAGTTTTAGCTAAAAACAGAGTTATTTCTTCATTTATAATTAAATCAAGTGTATTTCCGCCGTCGGATTTATTGTAAATAAGGTCAGCCGTAGCAACTGTATCTCCTGCTTTATTTATTGTGAAGTATCCGAAATTATTGAAACCATACTCAAAAAGATTCTTAGCGTCAATCCACCTGTTAGGGTCTTCAGAGTTGAATACAACTGCTACAAGCCTAACACCATCCTTTTCAGCATAGGCGGCCACGCAGTCTCCGGCCTCATCAGTAAATCCGGTTTTTATTCCAGAAGCATATTGATAGTTATAATCTGAGTTTGTTATTAAAAGATTATGACTTGTCCAGTTATAGTCCTGAGACTCAAGACCGTCTTGCTGAAAGCTTCCAAGACCATTTCCGGAAAAACTTTGTTCCGAGGCTATTTTTTTAATTGTCTCATTCTGCATTCCGGCTATGGATATTTTTGCCATATCTGAAGCCGTTGTGTAGTGATTTTCATCGTGATAGCCATGAGGATTTACAAAATTGCTTCCGGTACAGCCAAGTTCTTCCGCCTTTTTATTCATAAGCTCTGCAAATATCTGCTCGCATTGAGTATTGCTTAAAGAATCATCGTTGCTGTATTTTCTTGCTACGGCACATGCTGCTACTGCGGCAGAATCGTTGCCGCTTGGTATAATAAGTCCCCTAACAAGGTTTTCTGCTGTTATAGATTCGCCAACAACATGACCGGCTTTGCTTGAGTCAAGGCTTATGTCGTTAATTTCTGTTCCAACCGTTATTATATCGTTTGGTTCAAAATATTCTAAAAATATAAGTGATGTGAGTATTTTTGTCATGCTTGCAGGATACATTCTTTTGTCTTCATCTTTGCTGAAAAGAACCTTTCCTGTGTCAGCCTCAACTAATATAGCGCTTTCAGCATAAATGGAAGGCTGCTGAACTGATGACGTCTGAATTTCTGAAGTTTGCGCACCTCCGGTTTCAGCAAAAGCCTGAACAACAGGAGTGATTGGAGCAATGGCCGTTGCTGCTAACGCAAAAGTTAAAATCGAGGCTATAAGTTGTTTTGTTTTTTTCATTTATATTATACCTCCTTACAGCTTTACAAGGCCCTTGTCAACCATTGTTTGAAGGCCTATTATTATACCGATTTTTGAATGGTGCCAGCTTAACCCGCCCTGCATAAAAACATTATACGGAGGCTTTATAGGAGCGTCCGCGCTCAGTTCTATTGAAGAACCCTGAACGAATGCACCAGCGGCCATTATAACCTTACAGTCATATCCGGGCATGTCCCATGGCTCCGGCGTAACATAACTGTCTACCGGTGCGCCCTTTTGTATTCCTTGGCAAAAGGCTATAACGTTTTCAGCGGAATTAAGCTGTATTGCCTGAACTATATCCGCCCTTTTTTCATTTGATTTCGGTATTACGTTAAATCCAAGATTTTCAAACATTCGTGATAAAAATACGGAACCTTTAAGACTTCCGCCAACAACCTGCGGAGCGTTAAAGAGTCCTTGTATAAGAAGTGAGTTTATGCCAAGAGTGGCTCCTACTTCCTTGCCAAGGCCCGGCGATGTAAGACGGCAGGCGGCGTTTTCGACATATTCTTCTTTTCCAACTATATATCCGCCTATGGGTGCCAAACCGCCGCCAGGATTTTTTATAAGAGACCCTACGGCCATATCAGCACCAACGTCAGTCGGTTCAAAATAATCAACAAACTCGCAGTAGCAGTTGTCTACCATACATATTGCATCCGGTTTAACGCTTTTTATAAATTTAATAAGCTCCGCTGTTTTTTCTATTCCAAAGGACTCACGCCATTCATAGCCCTTCGACCTTTGTATTGTTACAAGCTTTGTTTTGTCATTCAAGGCTTTTTTTATACCTTCATAGTCAAAATTTCCGTCTGGAAGCAGATTAACCTGGCGGTATGTAATTCCGTATTCGCTCAAACTGCCTCTTTCCGGACGTATGCCTATAACGCCCTGCAAAGTGTCATATGGCACACCTACCGGAGAAAGTATCTCGTCGCCGGGGCGGAGATTTCCGGCAAGGGCCACAGTAAGGGCATGGGTTCCGGAAATTATCTGGGGCCTAACAAGGGCCGACTCGGTGTGAAATATATCGGCATATATATTTTCAAGGGTGTCCCTACCCAAATCATTATATCCATAGCCGGTTGTAGCGGCAAAGTGCGCCTCGCTCAATCGGTTTTTCTGCATGGCGTTAAGAACTTTAAGCTGATTATATTCGGTTATTTTATCTATCTCATCAAATTTATCCTTTATTTCATTTTCACATTTAAGAGCGAATTTAAGGACATTTTCACTGATATTAAACTTTTCCATTATAAAATTATTAAGCGTGTCCATAAAATTAAACTACTCCCTTATATTTGATATAATCGAACATTTTGTCACAAATATATTGCGGGGATTCTCCCGTAACGTCAAGCCATTGTCCGTCCGTTTTATTTCTGAACCATGTAAGCTGACGCTTGGCAAAGTGCCTTGTTTTTTGTTTTATCTCATCTATTGCTGCATCAAGGGTTGTTTTTCCTTGTATATAAGGCACTATTTCTTTGTATCCAAGACCCTGCATTGAAACTAACTCAGGACTATACCCCATTTTAATAAGGTTTCTAACCTCGTCCACAAGTCCGTTTTCTATCATAATGTCAACACGACGGTTAATTCTTTCATACAAAGTTTCCCTTTCCATGTTAAGTATAAAAAAGGCTGTGTTATAAGGAGACTGATTTTTATTCTGCTCCTCGTTATGCTCAGACAATTTTTTGCCTGTTTGATAATAAAACTCAAGCGCTCGTATAACTTTTTTAACATTATTATAGTGCACGCCTGAAGCGTATTCAGGGTCTATTGCTTTCAGTTTGTTATATAGATATTCATTTCCATACTTTTGGGCTTCTTTTTCAAGATTGTCTCTGTATGAAACTCCATTAGATAACATAAAATTATTATCGTAAACTATGGCGTTTATATAAAATCCTGTTCCGCCAACAAGTATTGGTATTTTATCTTTTTCATATATCAAATTTATATAGTTTTTAACTTTCTCCTGAAAAATTTTTACATTAAATTCTTCGTCGGGATAAAACTCGTCTATAAGATAATGTTTTATCCCTTTCATCTCGTCTTTCTTTATTTTAGCCGTACCTATATCCATATATTTATACACTTGCATTGAGTCGGCTGATATAATTTCTCCGCCGATTTTTTGAGCTAAAAGTATTGACGAGTCGGTTTTTCCGCAGGCAGTTGGGCCCGCTATAACAATCAGAGGCTTTTTATATTCTCCCATTTTATTGTATCCTCTTAAATTTTTTCTCAAGCTCATATTTTGTAAGTTCAATAATGGTTGGCCTTCCATGAGGGCAGCT
>CAJFUS010000143.1 GCA_904420235.1 Candidatus Neoanaerotignum tabaqchaliae | reverse complement strand
AATTGACGTTAACAATCAGTAAATGTGAAAAGTTATTTTTCATTAAATATAAATTAACTTAGCGGAAGATTGTTATTAACTTAAAACTGATATTAAGTTTCCGCTGAACAAATTCATTATAACTGCGAAAGAAATATTTAACATTGGCATAAAAAACATAAATTAACAGCGGGCTTAGATTTTTATAAGAGCCCGCTGTTTTATGCGCTTTTATTGTTAAACGTCTTTAAATATTAAATTGAAGAGAACTGAATTTCTTTTCTTAAATTGAGTTTTTGTTGTCCATTTTTTGGGTGGTGGTTATTGGTCTATTCCCGGCGTAAAATGAGGGCAAAGGTGGGATAAAAAGCACTCTCCGCATTTCGGCCTTCTGGCTATGCATATTTTTCTTCCCAAGGCTATTATTTGAGTGTTGTAGCTTATCCAGTGGTCCTCTGGAAGTATCTCCATAAGCTCGTGCTCTATTTTAACGGGGTCTTGGCTTTTTGTAAGGCCCAAAAGATTTGTTATTCTTTTTACATGAGTGTCAACAACAATGCTTGGTATGCCGTATATGTTGCCCCTAACAACATTGGCGGTTTTTCTTCCAACGCCGGCAAGGCTTGTAAGGGCGTCTATATCGCTTGGAACCTGTCCGTTGTAGTTGGTTAAAAGGCTTTGACAGCAGGCTATTATGTTTTTGGCCTTGTTTCTGAAAAATCCCGTTGAACGTATGTCATTTTCCAATTCCTGCTGACTGGCCTCGGCAAAGTCTTTTATGGTTTTATATTTTTTAAAAAGCTCTTCCGTAACCATGTTTACCCTGTCGTCGGTGCACTGGGCGCTTAATATAGTGGCTATAAGCAGCTGCCACGCGTTTTGGTGGTTAAGATAGCATTTTACCGGCCCGTATTCTTTGTCGAGCAGCTCAAGTATCTGCCGCACTCTTTCCTTTTGTTCCATTTTTAATTATTTTCCCTCCGTTATATGTCAATTTTTACGCTCTGGGCGTGGTTTGTTATTATGTCGCGACTTTGATAGTTATAAAGAATATATGTCTTTTTATTTATTATTCTGCCGCTTTCGGCAAATTCCTTTACGTCAATATGGAAAGGCTCGACGCGGCACATTCTTGAAAGCTGCGACGAAGTGAAGCCGGAAAAATCCGGCAGATATTTTTCACGATTTTGAGCGCTGTTAAAAAACTCCCGCTTTATGGCCTTAAATTCCTCGGAGTTGTCCTCTTTCATAAACGCCGGCAAAGTTTTTATGTTGTCGCTTAAAAGCAAGTCAAAACGCATAAGCTGTTCCGCTATACTTTGATTTTCAGCAGTTAAGCCGCTTTGAATGCAGAAGTTAAAAAGAACCTCATAAAGCTGGTTTTTGCTATGATTTACGGCGTGGAATCCGTTGGATACCCAGTATTCGCCAAGGGCCTCGTAAAAATCAAAGGCGCTTGGAAACATGGAGGAAATAAATTTTTCCGCCGTAATTATTTTAAAGGAGTTATAATAGGTTTCAACCATTTCCTCTATGGCCTTAAGCCTAAGCATGTCCTCAAAGGGCATTTCCCTTGTGAAAAGCACCTCGTAAGGGGCTTTTTCATTATAAACTATACCATGCTTTTGGGCGTCGCGCCTTAGGGCTGAACCTTTAAGTAGCTTTAAAAATCCAAGCTGAAGCTGCTCCGGACGCAGTGAGTACACATCGTTGAAGGATTTTTTAAATGAGGCATAGTCCTCAAAGGGCAGTCCGGCTATAAGGTCAAGATGAACGTGTATGTTTTTTGCGGCCTTTATCTTGTTGACTTTCCGCTTTATTGTCTCAAAATCGGCGTTTCGCGAAACGGCCCCAAGGGTTTTTGTGTTGGTGGACTGAACGCCTATCTCAAATTGGAAAAGACCTTTTCTTGCGTTTTTAAGAAAATCAATGTCGTCGTCATTAAGGGCATGAGCCTCAATTTCCATGTGAAAATTTGTTTTTCCGTTGTCATTTCTCATTATGTATTCCCATATAAAACGGGCATGGCTTTTGTTGCAGTTGAATGTCCTGTCCACAAACTTAACCTGCTTAACATTGTTTTTAATGAAAAAGTCCAAATCCGCTTTTATTCTGTCATTAGACAGAAACCGAGGCTTTCCGTCAATGGAGGACAGACAAAAGCCGCAGTTATAGGGACAGCCTCTTTGGGACTCGTAATATATTATGCGGTTTTCCATTTCCTCAATATTGTTATAGGGGAAAGGTATATGGTTAAGGTCCATGGGTTCGGCAGGGGGAGAGGACATAATTTGACCCTTATTACGAAAAGTTACGCCGGGTATGCCGCAAAAGTTTTTTTCTCCATCTTCAATACGATTTAAAAGGGAAAGGACTGTTTTTTCGCCCTCGCCTTTAATAATTAGGTCTATAAAGCCGTTGTTTTTTAAAATATCATCTCCGCTGAAGCTGACCTCCGGCCCGCCGAGAAATATGAATGTGTGGGGCAGTATTTTTTTAATGGAGGAGGATATTTCCAAAATCATGTCTATGTTCCATATATAGCATGAAAAACCTATAACGTCGGGGCGTATTTTAAATATCTCCCTTATTATAAGTTCTTTGCTGTTGTTTATTGTGAATTCGGCCGTTTCCGCTTTCTTTCCGTAAAGAGCGCAGTAGGCCGAAATTGACCTTATGGCCAATGAGGAATGTATGTATTTGGCGTTGAGAGCCGTAAGAAGAGTTTTCAATTTAATCACCGCTTGTTTATAAATTTACAGTATAAAACAGTATAGCATATATTTTATATTTTTGGGCGAAAATAATATATAAACTCCGGCGTGTTTTGTTTAACGGAAGGCAGTTTGGAGACGTTGAGAATTTCACAAGTGTAACGGGCAAAGCAGGCGAAACAGAGTTATTGGGAACATTTGACATTTTAAATTAAATAAGAAATATAGTAAGTGGGAGGTTATTTTTTTATGGGCGAAAAAATGAGTAAAAAGCAGGCTGCTATTTTCGGCGCCGTTATAGGGCTTATAAACGGAATTTTCGGCTCCGGCGGGGGAGTGGCCGCTGTGTACGCCTTCGAGAAAAAGGGAAAAATGGAAGCCAGAAAAAGCCACGCAACAGCAGTTGCCGTTATACTTCCAATATCAATAGTCTCGGCGGCGGTTTATCTTTTTAAAGCCGATATACTTATTTTAAACGTGCTTCAGGCCTCGGCGGGAGGCGTTATAGGCGGGCTTTTGGGAGCGCTTTTGCTTAGCAAAATATCAAATAACCTTATTCACAAAATTTTCGGCGTTGTAATTATAGCTTCGGCGGTTAGGATGTTGATTATATGATATTTTTTTTATCCGGTCTGTTTTCGGCTGTTTTCGGCGGAATGGGCATAGGCGGCGGAATGCTGCTTATACCGGTTCTTACGTTTTTTACCGATTTAACCCAGCAGCAGATACAGGGCATAAACCTTATGTATTTTATACCTTCGGCGGCCGCCGCCGTTATAATACACAAAAAGAAGGGCAACATTGAAAAAAGCGTGCTTAAGCCGGTTATACTGCCGTCGCTGCCGGCTTGCGCTATTGGCGCTTTTGCGGCTATGGCCATAAGCGCTGGTTCTTTAAGGCGGCTTTTCGCCATTTTTCTGCTTTTTGTGGGAATATCGGAGCTTTTTAAAAAGGGAAAAGGCAAATAGGCTGTAATTATATGGAATTTGAAGCCGGTTTATGCTATACTGTTTTTATTCGGCTTTTATTTTTTATATTCTGTTTAATTAGAGGTTTTGCCATGAGATTTATTGACGATGTTTTTATAAGCGCCATAGACGATGTTGAAACGGTTATATATTCCCTTAAAAGGGGCCTGCCGGTTTTCAACATATATCTTTTGTGCGTTGGGGAAAATGTTCCCTCCGTTATAGTCTCAAGCTATGAGTATTTCAGCGGGGAGCGGTATAAGGATATGTATGTGGCCGGCATAAGTTCCGGAAAGTACAACGCCTACAGAATATATGCCGAGGCCGTTAAGTACGCCTTGGAAAACAAATGGGATATTAATAATATAGGCCAAAATCTTATAAAGGAGAGTAAACTTTGAGGGTTTTGCCGTTTGTTTTGTCTTTTGTGTGTGCTGTCGCAATGTTTGTTGTTATATTAATATCTTCGGTTCAGTGGGTTGCCTTCAGCGATGTTGAATATTACCAAAGGGAGTTTGAAAAGCACAATTCATATTCCTTTGTTGACGCCCCTAAGGAAAGCGTTGACAAGGCCGCTTGGCTTCTGGTGGAGTATATGCTTGATGAGACGGACAGTCTTGATATGCCGGCGGGAGAAGGCTATGAAGGAGAGTATTTCACCGAAAGGGAAAAAAGCCACATGGTTGACGTGAAAGAGCTTGTTCAGGGCGGAATTGTAATAAGAAGGGCCGCCGTCGCGGTTTTTGCCCTTTGCGTTGCCGGCCTTTTGATTTTAAAAAGCGATTTTAAAACCGTATGTTCCGCCTTTGCCGTTGTTTCGGGATTTATAATAGCTGTGTCGGCCTTTTTTGCCATAGCCATGGTTATAGATTTTAACGGGCTTTTTATACTTTTTCACGAGACATTTTTCAACAATGACCTTTGGCTTTTGGACCCTGCCGAAAGCCGTCTTATAAACATGGTGCCGCTGGAATTTTTTATTGACACAGTTGTTAATATACTTGTGCGCTTTGAAACCTGCGTGGCGGCTGTTTTAATTTTAAGCACAGCCTATTTAATTATAAGGCTTAGAAAGCGTTTAAAGGGGTGATATGGTGGCTGGCGTTTTATTTTTAATTTTAAAAGCCGCGGCCGTAATAGTATGTGTTTTAATTATTTTGACTTTGGCCATATTGTTTTTTGCCCTTTTAAGCAAAATAAAGTATGCCGTTAATATTGACGGCGAAAATGGGTTCAAATTTAACACTGATGTTTCATATCTTATGGGAATTGTTAAAATTAAGGCTTTGTATGAAAACGACGACGTAAGTCTTTCGGTAAAGATTTTTGGGAAAAGTCTTTATCCAAGGGAAAAAGCCGAAAAAAGGCCGAAGCCGAAAAGGGAAATGCCCGATGAAAAGGACGGCCTTAAAAGGGCGCCGGTTCAAAGAATAGAAAAAGCTGAGAACAAAAAAGCCGACGGAAGCAGTGGAAAAGCCCAACCGCAAAAGCGTTCCGGCCCTGAGAAAAGTGAAATTAAAAGGGATAAAAATATTTACGGCTCTGATATTAAAAAAGAGGGTTCCGTTTCAAAGGCGTCAGGCAATTTAAGCTGGGAGAAAAGATACTCATCTATGCTTGAGAGGGAAAGAAAAAACAGCCCCCAGCCGGAAATAAGACGTATTAAAATGTCCGATTTCGCCTCCGTTGAAGCCGAAGAAAACAAAGAGCCGAAAGAAAGAAAAGATAACATGAGTGTTGAGCCGGAAAACGAGGAAAGCAAAACAAATCCGGCCCTTAAGTATATTTTGAGCCTGAGCTTTGGCGAGAAAAAAACAGTGGCTTTTGGAGGGGTAAGGCTTTTAAAAAGAATTTTGGGAGCTGTTTTGCCAAAAAAAATCAAAGCCCATATCCGAGCCGGAGTTGGAGAGCCAATGTATACGGGACTTTTGCTGGGCGCTTTGGGTGTGCTTAACGGCATTATAGGCGGCGGCATAAGGGCCGAAGGTGACTTTGACGGATTAAGTTTCAGCGGAAATGCCGATTTTTGGGGCTGTTTCAGGCCAGGATACATTTTATATAGTCTTTTGATGTTTGTTAAAATTAAACAGGTAAGAAAGGCCATAATAATATATATTAAGGAATAAAACGGCTGAAAGGCCGGTTTTGAACATACAGCGCGGCAGGCGTGAAAAATAAATTACAAGAGGTGTGTTTAATGGGAGCTAATGTTAACTCAAGTATCGAAGCCCTTTGCTCTAAGTTAGGGGAGTTTGTTTCATCAAAAACCGTTGTGGGCGAGGCCGTTACGGTTGGCGATATTGTGCTTATACCGCTTATAGAGGTATCCTTCGGCATGGGAGCCGGAGGCGGCGAGAAGGATGGAAAGGACGGCTGTGCCGGCGGAATGGGTGCCAAAATAGCGCCCAATGCCGTTATAGCCGTTGTAAATGGCAATGTTCAGCTTATAAACATCAAAAACCAGGACGCTTTAAACAAAATTATAGATTTGGCCCCGTCAATAGCCAATAAGCTTAATTTCAGCTCCGCTTTCTCTAAGGCCAAAAAAGATATAGAAAACGAGAGAAAATCTGAGGAAACCGCTGAATAAAGATTGATTAACAATAATGGCAATCATAAATTTTGAAGCGCTGAGAGCCGTTTATAAATCAGAGCTGGTTTATGGACTAATTTTGGAGGCGCTCAATAGGCCGTCTTTTATAGGTGGTTCGGAGGGATAATTGCGGGTTTTTAAGGAATGAAGCGGATTCACTTATTTTAATTGAAAAGACCGCAGAAGAAAGATACTGGCTATAAGCAGATAGTTTAGGAGCTTATCAATTAAATAAACGCGGCGGAATTAATTTCTGGGTGCGAAAATCTGAGTTTCAAGGCTTTAATAACTGTATAAATAATTGTATTCCTCAGCTAACGCAAATGTATAAAAGAGCCTTTAAGTGCGCTCAAAATGCCATGTTTATCAGCGGTTTGCGGGAATTATTCGGTAAAAAGAGTTTTTGCCGTTTTAAGCAGGGCTTTGAAATGCTGAAGAATTTAAAAAGTGATTTTAAAATATAACTTGGCCGCGCTTATTTTAAAGGGCGGCCTGAATTAAACGTGACAGGAGAAATATAAAAATATGTATTCCATATACAGCCTAAATTGCGGCTTCCTTTAAGGAGGGGTTTAATGCTTACCCAAATAGATTTTTACGATAAAGACACAGTTAAGAATATACTGGGCTGTCTTTCGGTTAAGCCCGACAGAATAGTTTTTATATACGACAGCGAGATAAAGGACAAAAACAGATTTGTGTGCCTTGAAAGCTGTTTTAAAAAACATCTGCCGAATATAATATTCGAGATACGGCCGGTGGATATAAACGACGTTATAATGATATATAAAACCGTAATAGATGTTATAGATACATATTCGCGGGACGGCCGGTGCGTAATGGATATTACAGGCGGAAGCGAGCTTATGACGGTGGCCGGCGCAAAGGCCGCCATTGAGACAAAAACAAAAATGCTCTATTCCGACATAATAGAGGGCCGAATAATAAACGTTGAGGACAAGGCCGACTTTGTACCGGCCGAAACATTAACTCTTGACGATTATGTGGAGGCCAAATGCGCCGTTTTTATAGGCAATTCTCACGACGCCCCCGATGAAAGCCGGTTTGGGGCCATACTTGATATGTGCGAATACATATTTTCCCACCTTAAGGAGTGGCGGGTTACATGTTCTTATATTCAGCAGGCCATGGCCAGCACGCCCAAAAGCGATGTTGATTTAAGGTCGGTGCTGTATTTTAAAACAAAAGGCGGACACAAGGTGTCGCCTGATATTAAAATGCTGGAAAAATTTCAGGAGCTGGGGTTTATAAAGGACCTTTATGTTTCGGAAAAACATATTGTGTTTTCATTTAAATCGGAGAAATATAAGTCATACTTGATTAACTTTGGCGTTTGGCTGGAGCTTTTTGTTTATATACACGCCATTAAAACGGGAGAATTCAGCGATGTGCGCCTTGGCGCCATGGTGGACTGGGACATATTCGACGATAAATCTGTGCCTGGAAACGAGATTGACGTGGTTTTTACGGACGCCTCAATGCCGGTTTTTGTAAGCTGCAAACTTACGGAAGCCACAACATCTGCCATAAACGAGCTTGTTATAGAACGAAAACGCATAGGCGGCTGGTTCTCTAAAGCCATTATAGTAACATTCAGCAACGACAAAAAGGAAAACAGCGGCGTTTATAAAAGGGCTAAGGAGCTGGGAGTTGAGATGCTTGACAAAAACGACATAATAAGCGGAGAGTTTGGAAAGCGCCTTGTTTCGGCCGTTAGAGAGCACGACCTTGTTAGCCTTAAGTGGAAGAAATTTTAATTTTACGGGATATATAAAAGACGGTTTGTGTCACCGCTGGAATTTAAGGAACGTCCTTATTAAACAGGGCGTTCCTTTTAATGTGGAAAAACAGAGTCATGTTCAAGGCGGCTAAAAGATAGCGGTTATGAAAGAGTTGCAGAGTCGTATTTTGCCGCGATAAAAAGTCGGGTATGTGTTTTCTAAGGCTTTTAGTCAAGCTGGAGAACATAACCGCTAAACGGCAGTATGGTTTTTAAATGGCGTCGATTTGTATATGTTAAATTATTATGTGTTTTTGATATTTAAAATTGCCGAATTATTAAAAAATATGGCGGTTTTAAACATAGACATCAGTTTTTTGAAAAATCTATTGACTAATTTTGCAAGGGGTGGTAAAATATTTATCGCTGATGGGTTGTGTCAGTACTTATAGGCAGTCGTGGCGGAATTGGCATACGCGCTAGACTAAGGATCTAGTCCGGGTAAACTGGGTAGGGGTTCAAGTCCCCTCGACTGCATT
>CAJFUS010000142.1 GCA_904420235.1 Candidatus Neoanaerotignum tabaqchaliae | reverse complement strand
TGCCCAACACGCCACGAATATCTGAAAATATTGAAAGTCGGCTTTTTTGCTGATATAATTAAATGCTTTTTATTTTTGCCTATGGAGGAATATTATGTATAAGGCTGTTTCAGACGAAATTTTGCTTCAGGTGGACAAGCCGGCCCGTTATGTGGGCGGAGAAGTTAACATGGTTAAAAAGAATATCAGCGATGTTGACATACGGTTTGCCTTTTGCTTTCCCGACGTTTATGAGGTTGGCATGAGCCACTTGGGGCTTCAGATACTTTATTATTTCTTAAACCGCAGGGACGATACCTATTGCGAAAGGGCCTTTGCCCCATGGACCGATATGGAGGAAAAAATGCGCCTTAACGGCATAAAGCTTTTTTCTCTTGAAAGCCAAAGTCCCCTTAAAGACTTTGACTTTGTGGGATTTACCCTTCAATATGAGCTTTGCTATACAAATGTTTTGAACATGCTTGATTTAGCCGGAATTAATATTTACAGCGCCGACAGAACAGAGGAGGAGCCCATAATAATATGCGGCGGCTCCTGCGCCTATAATCCGGAGCCTTTGTCTGATTTTGTGGACGTTTTTTATATGGGCGAGGGCGAGGCCCTTTATGACGAGATTTTGGATTTATACAAGGCCCACAAAAAAGAGGGCCGCTCAAGGGCGGAGTTTTTGGAAAGGCTTCTTGATTTTGACGGCCTTTATATTCCCAAGTTTTACGACGTTTCCTATAACGAGGACGGCACTATAAAATCTTTTAAGCCAAATCATCCCAAGGCGAGACCTGTTATTAAAAAGGTTATAGTAAATGACATGGACAAGGCTTTTTATCCCGAAAAGCAGCTTGTGCCATTAATAGAGGTTGTTCATGACAGAGTTACTTTAGAGCTTTTTAGGGGCTGCATAAGGGGCTGCCGTTTTTGTCAGGCAGGGTTTATATACCGTCCTGTTAGGGAAAAGTCATACCAAACACTTTTAAAACAGGCCGAAAGCCTTGTTAAAACCTCCGGCCACGAGGAAATATCACTTATATCTCTTGCCACAAGCGATTACACCTGTTTTCCGCAGTTGGCTCAAGGCCTTATTGACGAGTATAAGGACAATGGAATAAGCATTTCGCTGCCATCATTAAGAATAGACGCTTTTTCTTTGGAGCTTATGAGCAAAATACAAGAGGTAAGAAAAAGCTCACTTACATTTGCTGCCGAGGCCGGAACCCAGAGGCTTAGAGACGTTATAAACAAAAATATAACCGAGGAAGACATACTTAAGGGCTGCAAGCTTGCTTTTGACGGCGGCTGGACGAAGGTTAAAATGTATTTTATGCTTGGTCTTCCAACAGAAACCGACGAGGATTTGGAGGGCATAGCCAGCCTTTGCGAGAAAATAGTTGAGAAATATTTTGAGATACCCAAAGAGAACCGGCCAAGGCCGGTTACGGTAAACGCCAGCGCTTCCTGCTTTGTTCCAAAGCCCTTTACGCCGTTCCAATGGGAGTCTCAGGACACATACGAGGAGTTCTCAAGAAAGGGAAAACTTGTTAAAAACAAAATATCACGAAAACAGGTGCGTTTTACCTATCACAACACATATATGAGCTCCCTTGAGGGCGTTATGGCAAGGGGCGACAGAAAGGTTTGCGCCGCCATATACAACGCGTGGAAAAAAGGCTGCCGCTTCGACAGCTGGACGGAGCTTTTTAACTTTGACAAATGGAAAGAGGCTTTTTCGGAGGCCGGAATAACAATGGAGTTTTACGCCAACCGAAAAAGGGACTACAACGAGATACTGCCTTGGGACCACATATCCGTAGGCGTTACAAAGAAGTTTTTTATAGAGGAGCGGGAAAGGGCCTACAAGGCCGATACAACTCCAAACTGCCGGCAGCAATGTCAAAACTGCGGCGCTAAATCCTTCGGCGGAGGTGTGTGCTTTGGTAAATAACAACATAAAATACAGGTTTAAGTTTACAAAGGGCGAGGAGGTTAAGTTTATAGGCCACCTTGATGTTATGATAGCCTTTCAAAGGGCCCTTAAAAGGGCGGGAATACCAATAGCCTACTCGCAGGGATTTAACCCCCACCAGCTTATAGCCTTTGCCAGTCCTTTAAGCCTTGGATACACCAGCGGCGGTGAATACGGCGATTTTCAGCTTAAATATGCTATGGACGAGAATGAAATTATGGAGCGCCTTAATTTGGCCATGCCCGACGGCATGAGGGTTACGGAGATTGTTAAGCTTAGGGAAAACGTTAAAAACACAATGGCCAGTGTGTGCGCCGCCTCCTATGACATACTTTTTGACGGCACCGTAACCGGCGAGGATATTGAGAAGAATTTAAAGTGCTTTTTAAATCAGGAAAAAATTTTTGTTATGAAAAAGACAAAAAACAATTTTAAGGAAACCGATATAAGGCCGGACATAATAGAGGCCGAAAACTTGTCGCAAAATGACGCGGCTTTAATGAGGGTGCTTGTTAACGCCGGAAGTGTTAGAAACTTAAAGCCGGAATCGGTGGCCGAGGCTTTCTGTGGATTTTTGGGCAGGGAGTATAACAAATACCGCATATCATTCAGAAGAAACGACATGTATATGAAGGACATAAACGGCGGCCTTGTGCCCCTTACGGACGGAGTTGGTGAGCCTTGAAGCGCATAATAATAGACAACTCGCATTTTCAAACAAGGATAGCCCTGTGCCAGGACGGAGAGCCCATAGAGTTTTTTTATGAGAGCAACAGGGAAAAGAGCCTTGTGGGCAATATATATGCTGGCAGGGTTGAAAACATAATTAAGGGAATGCAGTCCTGCTTTGTTAACATAGGTCAGGAAAAAAACGGATATCTGCCCATTGAGAAAGGCGCGGGGCTTAAAAACGGCGACACCGTTATAGTTCAGGTTAAAAAGGACGCCTTCGGCACAAAGGGTCCGGCCCTTACGCGGAAAATATCTTTTATAGGAAAGTTTGCCGTGCTTATACCTAACGACAAAGACATAGGAATATCAAAAAAAATTACCGACAGCAATGAGCGGGAGCGTATTAACTCCATAGTTAAAGACCTTGTGCCGGAGGGCTGCGCTTTGATTGTTAGAACCGAGGGCGAGGGCAAAAGCCTTGAGGAGTTTAAGGACGAGATTGAAAGCCTTATAGAGAAAAAGCACTTTGTTGAGAAAAAGGCCGGATACCGCCGTCCTCCTGCCCTTATTTTAAGCGACGAGAACATAATTGACAAAACCCTCAAGAACATATTCACATCGGATATTGACAGCGTTGTTTTAAACAATAAAGACGATTATGACAGAGTAGCCGAAAACAGGCTTTTCGATTCCTCTAAGCTGGAGCTTTACACAGGGGATATTCCAATTTTCAGCAACTATCTTATAGAAAGCAAAATAGACAGGCTTTTTTTAAATAAGGTTTGGCTTAAAAGCGGCGGATTTATAGTTATAGAGCAGACGGAAGCCTGCGTTGTTATAGACGTGAACACCGGGAAGTATACAGGCAAGAAAAACACTCAGGACACATTTTTAAAAACAAATTTAGAGGCCGCCGACGAGATAGCCAAGCAGATTAGATTAAGAAACCTTTCCGGAATGATTATAATAGATTTTATAGACATGAAAGATGAAAAGGATAAGGAAGCCCTTACAAAAAGACTGGAGGAGGCCGTTAAAAAAGACCGTCTTAAAACAACCGTTGTGGGAATGACGGAATTGGGACTTATGCAGCTTACAAGAAAAAAGGGAAGCCTTCCGGTTTTAAGCCTTATAAGCGAGGAATGCGTATGCTGCCGCGGAAGAGGCGCCGTGCCGTCGGCGGAATATACGGCCGGAAAAATTTTGCGTGAAATAACGGCTGTTTTTTCAAGTACAATGTTCAGCCAAGTAACCGTAAAATCCAACAAAAGAATAATATCGTTTTTAAGGCGGAAGGAATGGAATTATGTGGAGGATATAGAAAAAAGGTTTAAAAAAACCGTTGTTTTAGAGGAAATTGAAACAGGAGCCGCCGATTATTACGAGCTTGAGAGGAAAACGGTTTAATAATGAAAAATTTCCTTTAAAGAACAGTTGTATATTATGATGATTTCTTGACTTTTATTTATGTGTATAATAATATAGTTTTAGTATGTTATAAAAATAAACGGGTAATTTTGTTATTTTTAAGGAGGAGCAAGGTTATGGGTCTTGATTATAAAAACGCCGGCGTTGACGTTGAGGCCGGCTACAAAGCCGTTAAACTTATGAGGGAACATGTTCAGAGCACATTCAGGAAAGAGGTGCTTACGGATATAGGCGGTTTCGGCGGTCTTTTCACTTTGGGCGGCCTTAACATGGAGGAACCGGTGCTTATTTCCGGAACAGACGGCGTAGGCACAAAGCTTAGGCTTGCCTTTGTTCAAAACAAGCACGATACCGTTGGAATTGACTGTGTGGCCATGTGCGTTAACGATATTATATGCAACGGGGCCCAGCCTCTGTTTTTCCTTGACTACATAGCCTGCGGAAAAAACGTTCCCGAAAGAATAGCCGAAATAGTAAGCGGCGTAGCGGAGGGCTGCCGTCAGAGCGGCTGCGCTCTTATAGGCGGTGAAACGGCGGAAATGCCGGGATTTTATCCTGTTGACGAGTACGACATGGCCGGCTTTGCCGTTGGCGTTGTTGACAAAAAAGATATTATAAACGGAGAAAATATTGTGGAGGGCGATTTAATAATAGGTCTTCCTTCCAGCGGAGTTCACTCCAACGGATATTCTCTTGTTAGAAAGGTTTTTGAGCCTATTGAGGAAACCGCCAAGGAATATGTTGAGGAGCTGGGAATGACAATAGGCGAAAGCCTTTTAACACCAACCAAAATATATGTTAAAGAGATACTCTCTCTTATGAAAAAGGCTCAAATTAAAGGCATAAGCAACATAACTGGCGGAGGCTTTATAGAGAATATACCTCGCTGCCTTCCAAAGGGCAGGGGCCTTTGCGCCACTATTGAGGAGGGCACTTGGCCTGTGCTTCCTATATTCGACATTATGCAGAAAAGGGGCGATATAGAAAGAGCCCATATGTATAATACATTCAACATGGGAATAGGTATGGTTCTTGTGTGCGACAGCGAAAACGCCCAAAAGATTCTTAAGGCTGTTGAGGAAATGGGCGAGAAGGCCTATGTTATAGGAAAAATAACAAAGAACGATGAAAAAGAGGTAGAGGTATGCTTAAAATAGGAGTTCTTGTTTCCGGCGGCGGAACGAACCTTCAGGCCATAATAGACAGCATTGAGAGCGGATACATAACTAACGCCAAAATTGTTACGGTTATAAGCGGAAATCCCGACGCCTACGCCCTTGAGAGGGCCAAAAAGCACGGCATAAACGGCGTTTGCATAAGAAAAAAGGATTACTTAGATGAAGACGATTATCTTAACGCCATGGCGGAGCACCTTGACAGCTTAGGTGTTGAGCTGATTGTTTTGGCCGGATTTATGACGGTTTTGGGCAAGAAATTTATAGACAGGTATAAAAACAAGATTATAAATATACATCCGGCTCTTATACCTTCCTTCTGCGGAGACGGGTTTTACGGCCTTAGGGTGCATAAGGCCGCCCTTGACAAAGGAGTTAAGGTTACGGGGGCTACTGTGCATTTTGTTAATGAGGAAACCGACGGAGGGCCTATAATACTTCAAAAGGCCGTATATGTTGAGGAGGGGGACACCCCTGAGATTTTGCAGAAAAGGGTTATGGAGCAGGCGGAGTGGAAAATTTTTCCCGAGGCTATTAAGCTTATATCCGAAGGCAAAATTGTTGTTGAGGGCAATAAGGTTAGGAGGCTTGTATAATGAAAATTTTAGTTGTTGGAAGCGGCGGAAGGGAACACGCCATTGTTTGGAAGCTTAAACAAAGCCCAAAAGCCGATAAAATTTACTGCGCCCCGGGAAATGCCGGAATAGCTCAGGACGCCCAGTGCGTGCCAATAGGCGCCATGGAAATAGACAAGCTTGTTGACTTTGCCAAAAAAGAAGGCATAGATTTTACTGTTATAGGCATGGACGACCCTCTTGTGGCAGGCGTTGTTGACGCCTTTGAGAAAGAGGGCCTCAGGGTTTTCGGCCCAAGAAAGAACGCCGCCATAGTTGAGGGCAGCAAGGCTTTTTCAAAAGAGCTTATGAAAAAGTATGGCATACCAACGGCTAAGTATGAGACGTTCAGCGACTATGAAAAGGCCAAAAGCTATGTTTTGGGCCACGATGTTCCACTTGTTGTTAAAGCCGACGGCCTTGCCCTTGGAAAAGGCGTTATAATATGCAATACCCATGAAGAGGCCGTTGCCGCCCTTGACGAGATAATGGTGGACAAAAAATTCGGAAAATCCGGAAACACCGTTGTTATAGAGGAGTTTTTAACGGGGCCGGAGGTTTCTGTTTTGTCATTCTGCGATGGAAAAACCGTTGTTCCAATGGTTTCGGCCCAAGACCATAAAAGGGCCTTTGACAACGACGAGGGCCTTAACACCGGAGGCATGGGAACATTCTCTCCAAGCAGGATATATACAAAAGAGATAAACGATGAGTGTATGGAAAAGATATTTAAGCCAACGGTGGCGGCTTTGGCCAATGAGGGCCGTCCTTTTGTTGGAGTTCTCTACTTTGGTCTTATGCTTACGAAAGACGGCATGAAGGTTATAGAATACAACGCCCGCTTTGGCGACCCAGAGACACAGGTCATACTTCCAAGGCTTAAAAGCGATTTGCTTGAGATTATGGAATCCTGCGTTGACGGAACACTTGACAAAATGGAAATTGAGTGGTATAACAACGCCGCCGTATGCGTTGTGGAGGCCAGCGGCGGATACCCTGTAAGCTATGACAAGGGCTATGTTATAACGGGCCTTGAGGAAGCGGCTAAACGGGACGACATTATAGTTTTCCATGCCGGAACAGCCCTTAAAGACGGAAAGCTTGTTACAAACGGCGGACGCGTGCTTGGAATTACGGGCATAGGCAAGGATATTGACGAAGCCAGAAAGAAAGCCTATGAAGGCGTTGACATTGTGGATTTTGAAAAGAAACATTTCAGACATGACATTGGAATAAAAAAATATTAATTAAAGCGTATTTTATGCCGCGGTGTTATGGCCTCGCGGCATAAATGCCGCTTGATATAAAAATTAGAAGCGAAGGAGTGAAAAAGATGAAGGATATACAGGTTTGTATAGGAAGCGTATGCCATCTTAAAGGTTCATACGACATTATAAACAGGCTTAACGGCCTTATAGCCGACAACGGCCTTAACGACAAATATAAGGTTAAAGCAACTTTCTGTCTTGGAAACTGCGTTGGAGCAGTTTGCGTTAAGTTTAACGACAAAATTTACACTGTTCTTCCTGAAACAGCGGAGCAGTTTTTTAACGAGCATGTAAAAGGCGGGGTTGCCTAATGCGGCTTTTTAATTTTACTGTGTCAAACTGTCGCAACTGCAACAAATGCGTAAGGGTATGCCCTGTTAAAGCTATAAGATTTATAAATAACGAAGCCAAAATTGACGAAACCAGGTGCATAGCCTGCGGACAATGCTTTATGGCTTGTCCGAAGCACGCCCGCAACGTTCAAAACGACGTGGATAAAGTGCTTAGAGAGCTTGACTCAGGCAAAAAAACCGTCGCCATTTTAGACTCGGCCTATATGGGAGCATTTAAAGAGCCGGAAAAATTTATATCGGCCTTAAGAACCCTTGGGTTCAGCTCTGTTCAGGAAATAGCCGCCGCGTCGGAAAAGGTTACGGAGCTTTATATAAATTATATGAACGAGAATGCCGGAAAACAAAAGTATTTTATATCCAGCACATGTCCGGCCATATATATATTTATAGAGAAGTATCACCATGAGCTTATAAAATATCTTATGCCTGTTGCCTCGCCTATGGTGCTTTTGGGCCGGGCCATTAAAAAAGACGACCCCGACTGCACAGCAGTTTATATAGGACCATGTTTAAGCAAAAAATATGAGACATATCCAAAAGATGGAGCCGAGGTTGACGCCCACATAACTTTTGTTGAGATACTTAAAATGTTCCGCAAAAAAGGAATTTATATTGACGACATGGAGCCTTCTGTTCCAGATGTTGTTCCTGCCCTTTCAGGCGAAAACTATTCCATAGCCGGAGATATGTGGCCCTCACTTACGGAGACCGTTGAAAAACATGGCTACGACATACTTAGAGTAAACGGCATGGACAATGTTAAGCAGCTTTTTGAGAGCATGGAAAACGAGACTTTGGGCGACTGTTATATAGGAATATCGGCATGCACAGAATCCTGCATAAACGGGCCATTTATACCGTACGACGCAAACGGCCTGTTCTGCCGCAGGCAGAAAATAAAGGCCTTTGCCGAAAAGGGCGGCTGGGGCGAAAAAGGACGCAACGTAAACTGGGACGGCGTTGATTATTCCTATAAATTCACAAAAATGCTTGTTCCGCTTAAAATGCCGTCGGAGGAGGAAATAACTCAAATACTGCGCAAAATGGGACGAAAATCCCGAGCGGAGGAGTTTGACTGCGGCGCCTGCGGATATAATACTTGCCGCGAGAAGGCCGTTGCTATTTACGGCGGAATGGCAAGCATTGATATGTGCTGGCCATATTTAAGGGAAAAGGCGAAACGCAGGGGAGACCTTTTTTTCAGGAACTCAAGAAACATACTTTTCCTGCTGGACAAAAACCTTAATATACTCCAAATAAATCCAGTAGGCGAAAGAAAGCTGGGCTTTAAAACTGAGGAGGCCATGGGAAAGCCCGTTGACATATTCAATTCCGGTAGAGATATATATCAGCAGTCCCTTGACATTAAAAATGACATAATAAACGTTAAAATGCACCTTAGGGACAAAAAAATGGTTGTTATGACCAACATTGTGTATATTGAGGGCGACGAGGTTTTTGTTTCAATGCAGGATATTACATCGGAGGAGCAGAGAAAAGAGGAGCTTGCCAAGCTTAAAATGCACACCGTTGAAACGGCCCAGAACGTTATTGAAAAGCAAATGAGGGTGGCTCAGGAAATAGCAAGCCTTCTTGGAGAAACAACGGCGGAAACAAAAGTTGTTTTAAATAATCTTAAAGATGTTGTGCTTAAAGAAGAAGGTGAGTGAGATTGTATTTTATAGACACTTCATTTAACAGCCTTATAAAATACGGCGAGGAGCTTTGCGGCGACCACATAGAGCAGGCCCGCCTTAACGACTGCACAATACTTGTGCTTTCCGACGGCCTTGGAAGCGGCGTAAAAGCCAACATACTTGCCACGCTCACATCTAAAATAGCAGTTACAATGCTTAAAAACGGCTCAACCCTTGAGGAGACCATAGACACCATAGTTCACACTTTGCCTGTGTGCAGCGAAAGGCATTTGGCCTACTCAACATTTACCATAATAAAAATTTATAACGACGGCAGGGGATATGCCGCCGAGTTTGACAATCCCTTTATATTTTTGATAAGAAACGGCCAAACGGTTCCCCTTAAAAGGGAAAAAAGAGAGCTTAACGGAAAAACCATATATGAGTGCAGCTTTGTTATGGACGAGTATACGCTTCTTGTGGCCGTAAGCGACGGCGTTGTTCACGCGGGAGTGGGACGCTCTCTTGACTTGGGCTGGCAGTGGGAAAATGTTGACAAGTTTATAAAAAACATTGATATTTCGGCCAACGCCTTTGATGTGACCGACAGCGTGCTGAAGGAATGCGGAAAGCTGTATGAGGATATGGCCGGCGACGACACAACGGTATTATCCATAAAAATGAAAGAACAGGAGACAATTAACCTGTTTACAGGGCCGCCTAAAAATCCGGCCAAGGACTATGATATTATAAAAGAGATATTAAGCTCTGAGGGAAAGGTTGTTGTGTGCGGGGGAACGACGGCCAACATTGTGGCCCGCTCTTTGGGCGCCGAGCTGGAGGTTGACCTTTCAACAATGACCCAAGAGCTGCCGCCCATAGGAAAAATACCGGGGGTAGAGCTTGTTACTGAGGGAGTTATAACAATAAATAAGGCTTTGGAGATTATGCGGGATTATGTTGACCCAAACAAAAACGACATAGCCGTTAAAAAGCTTAGGGAAAGAAACTCAGCCTCCATGCTGGCCTCCATTATTATAGAAAAATGCGACAGGCTTAATATGTGGGTTGGGCAGGCCGTAAATCCGGTTCACCAAAATCCTAAATATCCCATGGATTTCCAGTTCAAAATGAATCAGCTTAAGGAGTTTGCCTCAGTGGCAAGACAAATGGGAAAAACAGTAAACGTAGTCTTTATTTAAATTATTTATGAGGAAGGGTATATGAGTAGTAAATTTGAGAGCAATGTTCAATATATAAAATATCTTGTTAATAAGGAAATTACCAAAAGATTTCTTAAAGGTGAGAATCTTGAGGAAGTGATTGACGACATAGCCGAAACAATAATACCCGGGCCTAAGCCCATGACAAGGTGCTGTATTTATAAAGAAAGGCACATTATAGGCGACAGGGTTAAAATAGCCATAGAGCCTATTGAGGAAGGCGAGAACGTTATAAAAATAATACGCTCCGCCTGCGATGAGTGCCCTGTTGACCGTTTTGTTGTTACAGAGGCCTGCCGCGGCTGTTTGGCCCACAAATGCCAAGAGGTTTGCCCAAGAAACGCCATAAACATAGTTAACCACAGGGCATACATTAATCAGGAGCTTTGTGTTGAGTGCGGAAGATGCCATGATGTGTGTCCTTTCGGCGCCATAAGTGATGTTCTTCGTCCATGTCTTTGCTCATGCGGGGCCGACGCCATTGTAATTGACGCTGACAAAAAGGCATATATTGACGACGAGAAATGCACCCAGTGCGGTTCCTGCGTATATAACTGCCCGTTCGGCGCCATAGTTGATAAATCCTATGTGGTTAATGTTCTTGACCTTATTAAAAAATCCGAGAACAACACAAAATATAAGGTTTATGCCATTGTGGCTCCGGCTATATCAAGCCAGTTCACAGAGGTTAAAATTGAGCAGGTTATAAACGGAATAGAGAAAATAGGCTTTTTCCATGCCGTTGAGGTGGCCCTTGGCGCAGATATTGTATCCTGCCACGAGGCTAAGGAGTTTGCCGAAACAATAGAGGAAAGAAAATGGATGACAACATCATGTTGTCCGGCTTTTGTTAAATATATAGAAAAGCACTATCCTCAGCTTATGAGCCATGTTTCAAGCACAGTTTCTCCTATGATAGCCATAGCCAGAACAATTAAAAGCCTTGAGCCGGACGCCAAAATTGTGTTTATAGGACCTTGTACGGCTAAGAAAATGGAAATAAATGAAAAAGACCTTAAGGGCGACGTTGAGTATGTGCTTACTTTTGAGGAATTAAGGGCCATATTTGACGCCATGGAAATTAATCTTAAGGAATGTGAAGAAACAAATCTTGACAACGCCTCATATTACGGCAGACTTTTTGCCAGAAGCGGCGGAGTTTTAGAGGCTGTTAAACAGGCCAATGAGTATCTTGGAATTAATGCCGACATACAGCCTATAAAATGCGACGGCCTTGACGAAGTTGTTAAAACCCTTAAAGTGGCCTCTCTTGGAAGGCTTAAGGGCAACCTTATTGAGGGCATGGCCTGCAAATGCGGCTGTATAGGAGGAGCGGCTTCCATAAGCCACGGACCTAAGGACGTTACGGAAGTTGACAGATACGGAAAGCTTTCAAAAGAGCAGAACAGCGTTGACGCCACAAGGGTATTTGATTTGGAAAATATAGATTTGGAAAGAAAATACAGCATACTTAATGATAATAAATCAGAATAAAGTATTAAAGAGCCGGTTTTAAGCCGGCTCAATTTATTTATGGGATATTTTTACAGCAAGTTT
>CAJFUS010000141.1 GCA_904420235.1 Candidatus Neoanaerotignum tabaqchaliae | reverse complement strand
ACCAGATTTATAAAGAGGCTCAAATGGTGGACATATGCTCAAAATTTAAAGCTCAACCTTTATATTGTAATGTCTAAGCCAATAGTCTATCTGTATTATATACGCCAGCATTTGCGGGCCGGCCATTAACTGGCCGTACCAAGGCTTGCCATAGTCCGAGGGGCTTTCGATGAATTTATCAACTTTTTTAATGTCAAGAAACTGCCTTACAGGCGATGAAGCGCTGGACATAATCTCTTTTACGGCCTTTTTAAGAAGGCTTTCGTAATTTTTATCGTATGTTTTAGGATAGGGTGATTTTCTGCGGAAAAGTATTTCCTCCGGAAGATACGGCCTTCCGGCCTCCCTTAAAAGGCTTTTAACAACGCCGTTTTTTGTTTTAATGTCCCACGGCACATTCCATATATACTCTATAATCCTGTGGTCGGCAAAGGGCACGCGGGCCTCAAGGCCGGAATACATGCTTGTTCTGTCCATTCTGTTAAGAAGTGTCTGCATGAACCACTTTAAATTAAGGTATGAAATTTCCCTGCGGCGGCGTTCTTCCTTCGTTTCCCCATCAAGATACGGGGTTTCGGCGATAGAACGATGATAGGAATCGGAAACATATTCGTCCATATTAAGGCAGTTTAAAAACTCGTCGTACAGCAGTTCTTTCCTTGGCGTCAAATCCATTGTCCAAGGGAAAGTGTCGGCCTCAAAGCATTCTTTTTTATGGAACCAAGGATACCCGCCGAAAATCTCGTCGGCGCATTCACCTGTTAGGGCAACCTTGTTATACTGCTTAACAACGGAGCAGAAATATAGCATTGACGAGTCCACATCGGCCATGCAGGGCAGGTCGTGGGCCTTTACGGAGTCCGTTAAAAGCTCCAACTGTTTTTTGGTTTCGCACTCAAGATAGCGGTGGTTTGAGCCGAGAAACTTAACCATTTTTTCAACATAGGGCCTGTCTTGAGATGGCTGAAAAGCGTTTGACTTGAAGTTTTGGCTGTTTCCAACAAAGTCGAATGAAAATGTGTTAAGCCTTTCGCCACGCTTTTCAAGCTCCTTTGAGCATATGGCCGATACAAGACTGCTGTCAACTCCGCCGGAAAGGAATGTGCATATAGGAACGTCGGAAACCATTTGTCTTAAAACAGAGTCCTTTATTAAAAATGCCGTTTTTTCAACGGTCTTTTCATAGCTGTCGGTGTGGGGGCGGCTTTTTAGTTTCCAATAACACTTTGGCAGTGTTTCACCGTTTTGGAAGGTTATAAAGTATCCGGGAAGGACCTCGTTAACGTCTTTAAAAACTCCGCAGCCGTATGTTCTGGCGGGGCCTATTGAGAAAATCTCGTTAAGGCCGGATTTGTCCACAACGGGCTCAAATTCGGGATATGCCAATATTCCCTTCAGTTCCGAGGCAAAAATAACGGTATTATTTTTTATGGTGTAAAAAAGCGGTTTAACGCCGGCCCTGTCGCGGAAAATGACAAGACGGTTGTTTCTTCCGTCGGCTATGGCAAAAGCGAATATACCGTTCAGCTTCTCAACAAATTGAGGGCCATACTGAATATAGCCGTTTAAAACAATTTCGGTGTCGCTTGCGGTTGAGAAGGGAAGGCCCTTTTCAATAAGGTCGTCTTTAAGCTCTTTTTGATTATAAAGCTCACCGTTGTAAACTATGGCGTATTCATGGCCGCCTATGTTTTTAATCATGGGCTGATGCCCTGTTTTAAGGTCTATTATTGAAAGACGACAGTGGGCAAGACCAAAATGGCCCTTTATATAAATCCCCGAATCATCGGGTCCCCGCCTTGTTAGAGTGTTTTTCATAATGTTGAGTATTTTTGAGTATTTAGGCTCGTTTAAATCAAACAGTTCTTCATGATTAAAAAAACCGGCAATACCACACATAATAAAATCCTCCTTTTTATTTTATAGCAGGAAACATGCCGTTATAAATGTGCACACAAAGCCTATTAACACCGGAAGCATATTTTTTCTGGCCAGCTCAAGAGGGTTAACACGGCATATGGCGGCCACAGGTATAAGGCCCCAGGGCACTATTGTTCCTCCGCCTACAAAAACAGCCGTTATTTGGCCAAGAGCGGCAAAAATAGGCGTTGAGCCTCCTGTGGCGGCGGCAAATGTCTGCGAAAGTGAGCCTGTGAGTGGCAGACCGGAGAAGCCGGAGCCGTCAAGACCGGTAATAGCGCCTATAACCATTTGCAAAAGAGCGGCGGCCTGTTTGTTGAATGGGGCGCAGTTTGAGAGGAAAAGTGCCCAATCGTTAAGCAGGCCGGATTGGTTTTGGTTCGGCAGTATAGAGCTTATGCCTTCGCCGCCCATAAAGAAAAAAGCGCCTATAATTATAACCGGTGCGAAAATTTTTATGGCAAATAAAAAACCGTCGGTTACATATCCCGTAACCTTTTCAAGACAGTTGCCTTTGAAGCGGCATATGGCCCCGAAGCACATTAAAACAACGGCCGTTCCGGAAACAAGGCTTGTGGCGTCGCCGCCGTTAAGGTTAAAAATAAGCATAAAGGCAATATCCGCCAAAAAGGCAACAGGCGTGGCTATGGCAAGGGCCACAGAGGCTTTTGTTGTTTTTATTTCCTTTTTAACGTTTAAATCGCTGTTTAATAAGTCCTCGGGCTGGGCTTTCAGCTTTTTCCTGTTTATTATAAATGCCGATAGAACCGTTGTTATACCCATAACAATAAAAAGGGGACGTCCTTGGGAAAGTATTTCACTGGTGGATATTCCGGCGGAGCTTGCCGATATGGCCGGAGCGCCCTGAATTATAAAGTCATAACTTAAAGCTATGCCATGGCCGAAAAGGTTTATGGCCATAGCCGCGGCTATTGGGTTAAGGCCGGCTTTTATGGCAAAAGGCAGAATCATTGTGCCTATAAGGGCCACTGTTGGCGACGGCCAAAGGAAAAGGGAAAATATCAATGTTGATATGCCAACAACCCACCAGGTTATTGCGGGGGTTTTCATTATTTTGGCCATGGGCGACATTATAAGCTTGTCGCTGCCAAGCTCCGCAAGGCATTTTGAAAAGGCCGTTATAAGGGCTATCGTTGCCATAATTTCCATAAACTGTGTGGCGGCGTAAAGCACCGATTTAAAAACCGTTTGTATACCGCCTATAAGGTTTCCCGTTCCCACGATACCAAGGGCGAAAAGAAAAACAACGCACACCATGGGCGTGTCTTTGCGAAGCGCCATTATTATAAGTATTGATATGACGCCTATAAAATAGACATAGTGAAGTGGAGTTAAAACTATATTCGCTTCCATCTGCTAATCTCCTAAGAGTTTTTGTTCATACATTATATGAAATGTAGTGTCGAACGTTACAATTTGGAAGGCACAGGGAATTTTTATTTATGAGCATTAGACTAAAAGGGCAGGGCGGATTTAAAGATGAATAAATCGGCGGCGGAATTTGAAGGCGCAAAGGCGGCACAAAAGCAGACAGATGAAATGGGTTATGCAAGTGCCGCATAAGTTTAGGTTGGAAATGATTCGGTTATAGGCCGTTAATAGTTATAATATGGAGATAATGAAAAACAGGTGTGTTTAAGGTGATTTATAAAAAGCTGAAACAATAGAAACAATCAGGAAGTTTTAAATTTCGGAAGTTTAGTTTGGTAAAAGGCTTAATAATCAGTTTGTAAAGGCTGGTTTTTATCACAGTTATGTTTTTAAAATAATTAAAGCCGTCCCAAAAGGGACGGCCATTGGTTAAAGGAGTTTTACATTTTCTCAAGCCTTACGGTTTTGGCGTTTGCTCCGGCGTCAACACTGAAGGCAACCTTGCCGGAAAGACCAGACTTTACGGTGCCCATTATAAAATCGTCAACAACAACACGGTATTCGCTGTTTGGCTCCAGCTCCATCGTTATTTGAATATCGCCTTTGCCCTCAACTGAAAACTCGGATTTTTTGTCTGTTGAAACAAAATTATGTACAGCCGCGCCTGGAACAGCCTCAAGAAGAAGTTTGCCGTTTTTCTCAAGCCTTGTAATCTCGGAAAATGTTTTAACATAGTAAACATCACTGTTTACTTTAAATTCCGGCATTTTTTTCTTTTCCTCGGCAAGATAGTTGCCAAAGCTTATACTGCCGTTGTCCTCAACACGGATTAATTCATCAACAACTGCCATTTTAACAGCCCTCCTAAAATATAATTAAACGCCGTTTTCGGCTTTAGTATTTTTAATTAATATTATAGCAATTTTAAACGGCTTTGTATATAAGAAAAATATTAATAAAATTTTTCAAAAATTTAAAAATTTAATATATCAGACTTACAAGAATATACTTTTTATTGCAAAATATATTCCATAAACTAACATTTAATATTCTTGCCGAGGCGGAATTTTAAAGCCATATTTATATTTTGGCAAACGTTGGGTTTTATATGAAATGATGCTGTAAACGGCGGAGCGGCAAGGGAACTGCTCTAACGGGAAGCCAAGGGATTTAGAAGTGAAGGATTAAGGCTTGAGGAGACATTTGCGGCATACCGTATATTTCAAAATAACAAAATGTTATTGACGCTTATTTTTAAATTAGGGTATTATTATGTAAGCAGTATATAAAATTTTCAGAGGTGTTTGATTTGAAGGATAAAACGGTGTATGTGTGCTCAAACTGCGGAGCAGAATATTCAAAGTGGATGGGAATGTGCCCGAAATGCGGAGAGTATAACACCTTTGTGGAGGAAATACGGCGCCGTGAAACAGGAACGGGGCAGAAGGTGGCGTCTAAGCAGGCCCGCGTTTTAAGGCTTAAAGCGGCAAAAAGCGGCGACGGCGACAGAATAGTTACCGGCATAAGCGAATTTGACAGGGTTGTGGGCGGAGGAATAGTTAAAGATTCCGTAACGATATTAAGCTCGCCTCCGGGCGGCGGAAAATCCACACTGGCCCTTGCCATATCAAACGCCGCCGCCTGTCAGGGACTTAATGTGCTTTACGCCTCCGGCGAGGAAAGCGAAAGCCAAATTAAAAGCCGAGCCGACAGAATACTTGGCGACATAAACCCTAATGTTTGGCTTATGGCCGACAACAGCATGGACAATGTTATAAAGGCCGCCTCTAAAACGGAGGCCGATATGGTTATAGTTGACAGTATTCAAACTTTTTCCCTTTCCGCCTTTTATCCAGCCAGGGCGGGAAACCCTACGCAAACAATGGAATGCGCCGGAGAGCTTGTGAACATAGCCAAAAACGGCCAAAAGCCCGTTGCCGTTATAATTATAGGACAAATGAACAAAAGCGACGAGCTGGCGGGCTTAAGGTCTTTGGAGCATTTGGTTGACACTGTTCTTATAATAGACGGAAGCAGCGAGGACCAGCTTAGAAGTATAATGGCCACAAAAAACCGTTTTGGAAGCACCGGCGAAATGGGATTTTTTTATATGACTGAAAACGGCCTTATGTCAATAGACAACCCATCGGAATTTTTTATAACCCAAAGAGACGAAAAGGAGCTTGTCAGCGGAAGTGCCGTAACGGTGCTTAAAGAGGGCTCAAGGCCCATAATAGCCGAGGTGGAGAGCCTTGTTTCCCGTTCTTACACGCCCTATCCCCAAAGAATAGGGGAGTCTCTTAAAAGAGAACAGCTTAACACCCTTATATCAATACTTGAGGAAAGGTGCGGCATAAATCTTTTTGACAAAAACGTTGTTGTTAAGGCTGTAGGCGGACTTAAGCTTAGAGAGCCGGCGGCAAGCCTTGCCGTTTTGGCAAGCATAGCCTCGTCGGTTTACAACAAGCCCGTTCCAAGGGGCACAGCCTTTATTGGCGATGTGGGACTTACGGGAGAAATTAAAAAGGTGCCCTCAACGGAAAGCCGTATAAGAGAGCTTGACAGAATGGGCTACAAAAAAGTGTATGTATCATTTAACTGGCCTAAAAGCTCAAGACTTTCATTTAAAACTTCCATAGAGATATGTCCGGTTAAATATGCCGGAAGCGTTATGAGAGATATTTTCGGCGGAGGAGAAAGTAAGGTATAAGCAATACTTATATATGGTGTAAATAAAATATAGTTTACTAATGTGTATACATGTATTATAATTATCAGTATAAATTTAGTATCAGCTGATAACCAATCAACGCTGAATTGACATATATTAATTTAAGGAGGAAGCCAATGGAAAACATAAAAATCACAGAGTTTAAAAAGGTTCTTGTGGCCAACAGAGGCGAGATAGCCATAAGGGTTTTTAGGGCCCTTAACGAGCTTGGCATACAAACCGTGGGCATATATTCCAAAGAGGATAAATATTCCCTTTTCAGAACAAAAACAGACGAGTCTTACGAGCTTGACAGAACAAAGGGAGCCATTGAGGCGTATCTTGACATTGAGGGCATTATAAAAATAGCCAAGGAAAAATGCGTTGACGCTATACACCCGGGCTATGGCTTTTTATCGGAAAATCCAGATTTTGCCCAAGCCTGTGTGGACAATGGCATAGCCTTTATAGGTCCAGACAGAAAAACAATGGATGCTATGGGCGACAAAATATCGTCGAAAAGAATGGCCATTGAATGCGGCGTGCCAATTATTCCAGGCATAGACCACGCTCTTAGGGACGAAAAGGAAGCCGTTGAGGCGGCGGCCAAAATAGGCTATCCCGTAATGCTTAAGGCCTCAAACGGAGGCGGCGGCCGCGGAATGAGAATAGTTAACTCCGAGGCCGACATGGTTAAGGAATACAGAGAGGCACGCGACGAGGCAAGAAAGGCTTTTGGCGACGAGCAGATATTTATAGAAAAATATCTTAAGGGACCTAAGCATGTAGAAGTTCAGATTTTAGGCGACAAATATGGAAACATTGTTCACCTTTTTGACAGGGACTGCTCCGTTCAAAGAAGAAATCAGAAGGTTATAGAGTATGCACCGGCCTTTACAATAAGGCAGGAAGTTAGGGAAAAGATTTTTGCCGACGCCGTAAAGCTGGCAAAGCATGTTAAATATAAAAACGCCGGAACACTGGAGTTTCTTGTGGACGCCGACCAAAACTATTATTTTATAGAGATGAATCCACGTATACAGGTGGAACACACCGTTTCGGAAATGGTTACGGGAATTGACATAGTAAGAAGCCAGATACTTATTGAGGAGGGCTATCCTCTTGATTCCGACGAGATTGATATTAAATCTCAAGACGACATTAAGTGCAGCGGATACGCCATTCAGGCTCGTGTTACAACAGAGGACCCGGCAAACAACTTCCTTCCGGACACAGGCAAAATATCCGTTTACCGCTCGGCTTCTGGAAACGGTATACGTCTTGACGGCGGAAACGCCTATGTGGGCGGCGAAATAACTCCATACTACGACAGCCTTCTTGTAAAAATAATATCCCACGACAGAATATTTGCCGTGGCAGCCAAAAAGGCCATAAGAGCCCTTGAGGAAACACGTATAAGGGGAGTTAAAACAAACATACCTTTCCTTATAAACGTGCTTAAAAACGACACTTTTGTAAAAGGACAGTGCACAACAACGTTTATAGCCGAAACACCGGAGCTTTTTGAAATTGACCTTAGCAAAGACAGGGCCACAAAAATAGCCGAGTTTATAGGCAACATAATAGTTAACCAGCCTGTTGTGGAAAGACCGGATTTCCCTGTTGTTCATGAGCCTAAGATTTTTGACAAGGGAGAGTTTACGGGAGCCAGAGACGAGTTCTTAAGACTTGGAGCAAAGGAGTTTACACAAAACATACTTAAGGAAAAACGCCTTTTAATAACGGATACATCAATGCGCGACGCTCACCAATCCCTTATGGCCACCAGAATGAGGACAAAGGATTTAGTTAAGGCGGCGCCTCTTACAAACCAAGTTATGCGCAGCGGCTTTTCCGTTGAGGCTTGGGGCGGAGCCACATTTGACACCTCTTACAGATTCCTTAAGGAGTCGCCTTGGGCAAGGCTTAGAAGCATAAGGGAAAAAATGCCAAACTCACTTATACAAATGCTTTTAAGAGCCTCAAATGCTGTTGGATACAGCAACTATCCCGACAACGTTGTTAAGGAGTTTATTAAAAAGGCCGCCGAGGAGGGCATTGACGTATTTAGGATTTTTGACAGCCTTAACTGGATTGAGAACATGAAAATGCCTATTGAAGAAGCCCTTAAAACAGGGAAAATTGTTGAGGGCGCTATCTGCTACACAGGCGACATACTTAATCCAGAGGAGAAAAAGTATACAATAGACTATTATATTGATAAAGCCAAAGAAATGGAGGCTCTTGGCTGCCACATATTCGCTATAAAAGATATGGCGGGCCTTCTTAAGCCGTACGCCGCCAAAAAACTTTTTACAGCCCTGAAGGCGGAGCTTAACATACCTGTTCACCTTCATACCCATGATTCAACAGGAAACGGAGTAAGCACGGTGCTTATGGCCGCCGAGGCGGGTGTTGATATAGCCGACGCCGCTATTGAGGCCATGTCGTCGCTTACAAGCCAGCCTTCAATGAACTCCATTGTGGAGGCCCTTAGAGGCACTGAAAGGGATACGGGCCTTGACCCTGTTGAGCTTTCAAGGCTCAGCCGCTATTATGCAGAGGCCAGAAAAGTTTACTACATGTTTGAAAGCAACATGAAAACGCCTAACACCGAGATTTACAGATATGAGATACCGGGCGGACAATACTCAAACCTTATAGCTCAGGTTAAGTCTATGGGCGCCAGCGACGAGGATTTTGAGGAGATTAAGAAACTGTATAAACAGGTTAACGACCTTTTCGGAAATATAATAAAGGTTACGCCTACGGCTAAAATTGTAGGCGACATGGCCATATTCATGTTCCAAAACAAGCTTACGGCGGAAAACATATTTACGGAGGGCAGAAACCTTTCATACCCAGATTCAGTAATAGAGTATTTTATGGGTCTTGTGGGCCAGCCGGACGGCGGTTTCCCAGAGGAGCTTCAGAAAATAGTGCTTAAGGACAAAAAGCCTTTAACCGAAAGAGCAGGAAAAACACTTCCTCCGGCGGATTTTGAGGCCATAAGAGAGCACATAGCAAAGGACGGCGTACCAAAGGACAAAATAGGTATGGAGCATCTTATAAGTTATGCCCTTTATCCGAAGGTATTTGACGACTACTGCCTGCATATGCAGGATTATAATGACGTTTCAAAGCTGGAAAGCTCCGCCTTCTTCTATGGACTTAAAAAAGGTGAGGAAACAATGCTTGAGCTGGGCGAAGGCAAAATGCTTACAATTAAGTTTGTGGATATGTCCGAGCCAAACGACAGCGGCATTAGAATGCTCACATTCGAGATTAACGGCGTAACAAGAGAAGTTTCAATTACTGACAAGAAAATTGAGGAAACAATAGACAAACGTCCTAAAGCTGACAAGAAGAATCAGTCCCATGTTGGCTCGCCTATACCGGGAACTGTGGGCAAGATAAACGTTAAGGTGGGCGACCACATAGAAAAGAACAGCCAGCTCCTTTCAGTTGAGGCTATGAAAATGGAAACATCAATACTTGCCACATTTGAGGGAATTGTTAAAGATGTTCTTGTTAAAGAAGGCGACAAGGTTCTGCCGGACGACCTTCTTGTTGTTATAGAGCCTAAGGAATAAAGCCGGTACAAAGTGGAAGAACTTTAAAAGACCATTTAATCGGCAAATTTAATTTTCCGATTGGGCGGGAAAACTTAAAATCAGCGGCATACTCAAATTCCGATTTTAAGCAGGCCGTTGGTTATAAGCTGAATTTTAGACAGTTTTCGGCCATAAAAATTTTATATAGATTTTTTAATTCAATGGCAAAAGCCTGAATTGAAATTATAAACAGCGTGAGTAATGAATTTTAAAATTTCCGGCCCACGCTGTTTTTTTACGGAAAGAAACAGATGAGGCGTTGAAGTTTATTGAAGAAAAAATTGAAACGTTTCAAATATGAATCTTCCGACGGCGCAAGGCGGGTGTTATTTTTTGTAAGACTTTAAACCGCCTGTTATTTTTTGCCGCAATATGTTAAAATATCACTATAAAAATATCCGGAGGAAACATATGGCTAAAAGGAAAACAAGAAACACAAAGGGAAAAATAATATCGGCGGCGTGGGAGCTTTTTTATGAACAGGGATATGACGACACAACCGTTGAGGAAATTATAGAAAAATCGCAAACGTCAAAGGGTTCGTTTTATCACTATTTTGAGGGAAAGGACGCTCTTTTGGGTTCTCTTTCAATACTTTTTGACGAGAAGTATCAGGAACTTATGGAAACCATTGACGACAACATGAACTGCTTTGAAAA
This sequence comes from Candidatus Neoanaerotignum tabaqchaliae, assembly GCA_904420235.1. Classification (GTDB taxonomy): domain Bacteria; phylum Bacillota; class Clostridia; order Lachnospirales; family Anaerotignaceae; genus Neoanaerotignum_A; species Neoanaerotignum_A tabaqchaliae. Next base: position 1,033 of record CAJFUS010000141.1, on the reverse strand, counting down.
ACTTATGTATCTTAACAGGGAGCTTTTTAAAATGGTTGAAAACGGCGTTGCCATTGACCTTATGGCAAGGCTCTACTCGTCTCAGCTTATAACAAAGGGCGAAAAGCATCTGCTTGACCACAACAGGGTATATTTTAAGGTGCTTAAGCAAATTGTTGTTCAGGGACAGCAAAGGGGACAAATACGAAGCGAAATACCCGTTAACGAGATTGTTAAGGTATACGCCATGTGTGAAAGGGCCATACTTTATGAGTGGTGTATATGCGGAGGAGATTTCTCTCTTATACAGTATACCGAAAGGGTGTTTCCGATGCTTCTTGGCGGATATAAAATATAAAAAAATTTTAATGAGTATACTTGATTTATTTTAAATTAAGTATACTTATTTTTTGTTGAATTTACTAAGTTTTATTAGTTTTTAATTTAAAAAGTATGTAATATAGTCTATACTATATTCTGTATTTCAGTCTAAAAAAAGTTATGGTATAATGCAGATAATTTTGCGTGTTAATCAAAATTTAATGAAAAGGGGAATGGAAATGACTGCAACTGAGTCGAACATCTGCATTATGATATCCATTGTGGTATATCTTATCGGAATGCTTGTGGTTGGCGCTATATGTTCCAAAAAGAACAGCACAGCCGACGATTTCTATCTTGGGGGAAGAAAACTGGGGCCGATAGTTACGGCAATGAGCGCCGAGGCCTCGGACATGAGCAGCTGGCTTTTAATGGGTCTGCCGGGCCTTGCCTATTTATCGGGCACAGCTGACGCCGGCTGGACGGCCATAGGCCTTGCCATAGGAACATACGTAAACTGGCTTATAGTGGCCAAAAGAATAAGGCGCTATTCTCATATATCGGGAAACGCCATAACAATACCAGACTTTTTCTCTAACAGATACAGAGACAACAGCAACATTATTATGGTTTTGTCGGCGGCTATAATAATTATATTTTTCGTGCCATATACGGCTTCGGGATTTGCCGCCTGCGGAAAGCTTTTTGCCAGCCTTTTTGGTGTTAATTATTT
>CAJFUS010000140.1 GCA_904420235.1 Candidatus Neoanaerotignum tabaqchaliae | reverse complement strand
GCTTTATGTGGCCATGACAAGGGCTAAGGAAAAGCTTATAATAACCGGAACGGTGTCCAACATTGAAAAAAAACGTCTTTTTTGGGCTATGTTCGCCAAAGATGAAGACATTAAACTGCCCTGCTATTGGGTTTCGGAATCCAGCAGCTTTTTGGACTGGCTGTGCTGCTGCGCCGCCAGACACATGAACGGCTGGACTATAAGAAACGACATTGATGACATTGATGATATTGATATTGACGTTGATGACATTGACGAAGACGAAGAAACGGAAAACGGTCGGCTTTTTAACGACCCGTCGGAATGGAAAATTAATATTATACCAAAAAGCAGTCTGCTTCTTGAAAAAAGCGACTTTGAGGAAGAGGAAAACACCGAGGCCGGCGATGAAACGGAATACCCCTTTGAGGAACTTTTTAAGGAAAAACCTAAAAAAGAGACGGCGTCTGTTCCGGCCAATATGTATGTTTCCGAAATAAAGCGTGTTATGGACAGAGGCGAAAGCGACGAGCTGGACAGCCGCCTTTATGACGGAAGCGCCTTTGAGCGGCCTAAATTTTTAAGCGGCTCCACAGGCCTCACGGCGGCCCAAAAAGGCACCGCCGCCCATACCGTTTTAAGAAACATGGACTTTAAAAAGGACTATGACTATGCCGGCGTTAAAGACCTTATAGAAGCTTTGGCCGAAAAAGGCGTTCTTTCCAAAGAGGAAGCGGAGGCCGTAAGGATAAAGGACATAGTAAGATTTGCCAAAAGTCCTCTTTACGAGCGTATAAAAAAGTCCGCCTATGTTCGCAAGGAAACGCCCTTCGCTATGGAAATGAGCCCATACGAAATATTCGGCTCTGCCGAATATAAAAATACGGAGGGAAAAATACTTGTTCACGGAATGACCGACTGCTTTTTCGAGGAAAATGACGGCATTGTGCTTGTGGACTATAAAACCGACTTTGTGGAGTATGGCTTAGAAGATGAGCTTAAGGAAAAATATAAGACACAGCTTTTAATTTACAAACGGGCCGTTGAACTTTCCGAAAAAAAGCCTGTTAAAGAGGTTTGCCTTTTCGCCCTTAGAACAGGAAAAGAGGTTGTTTACTAACTCGCAGTTTAAAATCGGCAAGGCTATGCCCTAATTTCACCTTTCTTTAAAGTTTGTCCATTATGGACCCATTGGTATATCTTCAAGCAGTCATAAACACGGCAAAGCGGCTCCGTCCCATTATCGGGCGCAAGCCGCTTTATTTTTTGTTTATATACAACAATCTTTCAATTAAAATTTCAAAATCTTTCTTGCTTTTTGCCCTTTTCACTTATAGGGCAATAGAAAAGCCGGAAAATAAATTCCGGCTTTTTAACACATAGTTTTATTTTTTGAAAAATCCAAAAAGCTTTTTAAAAACGCCGCTCTCTTCGCTTTTTTCAACTTTTTCTTTAGCTGGCGCCGGTCTTTGAATTCTTTCATGCAGGCTGTTCTGCTGGAAATAAAGCTGCGAGTTTATTTTCTCCTCTCCGGTTTCCTTTTTAACATAACTTCCGTCGCTTAAAAGGGTTCTGGCTTTTACATTGTCTTTTAATATAATGGAAATCATTTTTATTATCTGGGTCTTAATCCTTTTATCCTTTATAGGGCAGGCTATCTCAACACGCCTTGTAAGATTTCTTGTCATAAGGTCGGCGGAGGATATATAAATCTTCATTTCCGCGCCGTTTCCGAAGCAGTATACCCTTGAATGCTCCAGATACCTTCCCACAACGCTTGTAACCTGTATGTTCTCGGTTTTTCCGGCTATCTGCGGTCTAAGACAGCAAATGCCCCTAAGTATAAGCTGTATTTTAACTCCGGCGTTTGAGGCTTGGGACAGTTTGTCTATAATGTCCCTTTCCGTAAGGGAATTAGCCTTTATTATAATCCGTCCATTCTCGCCCTTTTTAATTTCCTCGTCTATAAGGGATATAAGCCCGCTTTTAAGTGACGACGGCGCCACCATAAGGCTGCTGTAATTTCCGTTAAGGTTGGCTATAAGCATGTTTTGGAAAAATATTGTGGCATCATGGCCTATTTCATCGTCCGCCGTCATAAAAGAAAGGTCAGTATACATAGCGGCCGTTTTTTCGTTGTAATTTCCGGTGCCTATCTGAGTTATATACTGTATTTTGTTTTTAACATGGCGGGTTATAAGGCAAACTTTAGAATGGCACTTAAAGTTGTCAATGCCGTATATAACGCGGCAGCCGCTTTGCTCAAGCCTTTCGGCCCAAGCTATGTTGTTGGCCTCGTCAAAACGGGCTCTAAGCTCCACAAGCACCGTAACGTCTTTTCCATTTTCAGCGGCCGCGCAAAGCTCGTTGGCTATTTTTGAGGCCGAGGCCAAACGGTATATGGTTATTTTTATTGACACCGTATCCTCGTCAAAGGCGGCTTCTTTAAGCAGCTTCAAAAATGGCTCTATCTGGTCGAAGGGATAGAAAAGCAGCTTGTCGCCCTGAACTATCTGCTCTATAATGCTTCCCTTCGGGTCTATGTCCTCAGGATATCTTGGCGAGTATGGTATGTATTTTATCTCGCCTGAATATGAGCTGTGCAGCTTCTTTTCAAGTGTAAACACATATTTCATGTTAAGCGGGGATTTAACAAAAAACACCTGATTTTCGTCAAGCTCTATTCTTTTTCTAAGAAGCCCTGCCAGTTCCTCCTTCTCCTCGCCCTGTATCTCAAGTCTTACTGGAGATAGCCTTTGCCTCTTTTTCAAAAGATGACTCATAATTTTAAGATAGTCGTCGGCGGCGTCCTCAAACTTCTCCTCATCAAAACTTATATCGGCGTTTCTTGTAACAGATATAATGGCGCAGTCAACAACATTGTATATTCCGAATATCTCCTGACAGCGGTTTATTATTATGTTTTCCATTCTTATAAACCTTAAAGGCCTTTCGCACACCGTTATAAAATCCGGCAGGGCCTCCGGCACTGGTATTATGCCCAGTGATTTTTTGTCCTTTTTTCCGGCTATAACGGCGGCGGCGTAAAGCTGCTTATTTTTAAGGTGCGGGAATGGGTGCTGAGGGTCTATAATCTGCGGCGAAAGCACAGGGCTTATTATTGCCTCAAAATAATTGTCAACAATTTTTCTCTCGTTTTCGTTAAGCTGCTCATAAGTTACGTCACACACTCCGCTTTGCTCAAGCTCGGCGCACACATCGGAATATGTCTTATCTTTAATGGCCATAAGGTTCGGAACTTGGTTAAATATTTCCGAAAGCTGTTTTAACGGCGTCTGACCTGTTTTGTTGTCAATGTCGTCGGGACTAATCTCGTTAAGGTCAAAAAGGCTTCCAACCCTAACCATAAAAAACTCGTCAAGATTGCTTGTGAATATAGATATAAATTTTAACCGCTCAAATATGGGAACGGTTTCGTCCATGGCCTCCTCCAAAACCCTAAGGTTAAACTTAAGCCAGCTCAGTTCTCTGTTTTGAGTGAAGCTGTAATCCCTTATCTTTCCTTTGCCATAACTCTCTGACATAAATATCCCTCTCTAACTCCAAATCCGCTAACAATAACTCTTTCGCTGCCAAACTCCTGAACGGAGCCGTTTAAAATTAAAACGCCCGGTATTATTGTGCTTATTCTTTCCGGACATATTTTTAATATGGTTTCGGCGGCTCTTTTTTTGTCGCCGCATAAAAAGTCAACCATTTTTTCAAGCTGCGAGGCCGTTATAACGTTTTCGCCCTTGGGTATGCCAAAAAGGTATCTGGCAATTTTAAGGGCAGCCCTTGCCGAGCCTCCTACGCAAAAGGCGCTTTCCTGCCTTTGACTTCCTCTTATTCCCGATGATTTAAGGGATTTTTTAATGCACCTTCCTATTTTCTCGGTTTCTTTTTTTGAAGGCAGTATTTTTTTAACAAAGCATGTATAAAGCTTTAAAGAGCCTATGGGCACGCTTATGGCCTCTTTTATGTTATCTTTCTCAAAAACAACAAATTCGGTGCTTCCGCCGCCTGAGTCTATAAAAAGTCCCTTTTCCATGTCTGTATCGTTAAGGGCTCCGGCGTAGCTTAAAACGGCCTCGTCATAGCCCGATATAACATCAACGTCAACGCCTGTGGCTTTTTTAATCATAACAAGGGTTTCCTCAGTGTTTGATATGTTCCTGAGGGGCGCTGTGGCAAACACAGAGTATTTGTCTATTTCAAGGCTGTCAAGTATGTTTTTAAGCTCTTCTATGCTCTCGCAGGCCCTCGCCACTCCTTCCGGCGACATTTCTCCGTCCTTTATATATCCCGCAAGACCAGCCATTATTTTTTCTTTAAACAGGGTTTTAAACTTTTTGGCCTCCATGTCAACGTCGTAAACGCAAAGACATATAGAGTTTGAGCCTATGTCCATAATTCCGTATCTCATTTAAACATCTCCATAAAAACAGTATTTTAAAATATTTTCTCTTCCAAAGCGTTATTTATACACTATTATAACAAGAATTGGTATTTTTATATATACCGGCCGCTTATTTTTTATTAAACATTTCATTCCAACAGCCCATGCCCAATCAGTATACTAAATTTTCACAAAACAACTCTGAAAGTTTGAAAGTAAATAAAACCTTACGCCGAGTAAATCATTTTTGCAATAAACATTTTAGCTTTTAGTGTCAAAACGGCTTAAGTCAAAAAATACAACAGATGATAATTAAATTATAATTTGCATTTGAAAATAGTTTTTTGCCTAAAACGTTCACATCACAAAAATTTTTGCCGACACATAACAATACTTAAAATTAAACTTTCACCTGTTGTTTTGTGTGCCCAGCCATAAACGGAAACGGACGCGGCAGAATTTATTTTTCAAACAACCACTGTCAGACGTTTCCTATAAAATAATATTATAATTTCATTTTGGCATAGGGAAAAAACCTGCCGTTTCAAATTTTTATCAACTTAAGCTGCATTGCCAAAATCAGATAAAAAATCTCATTTTTACACCGCTAAAATTTTCATCATATTTCAGCTACATAAATATGGTCTTTTTTTACACAAACTTTATATTACAGGCTCAATATCAGGCGCGGTTTTTACACGTCATTTCTCATATATATTTAAGCTCCTTATTATATAATAGTTACAATAAATGTCAATATCCACCAAAAT
>CAJFUS010000139.1 GCA_904420235.1 Candidatus Neoanaerotignum tabaqchaliae | reverse complement strand
AACCGTTCCGGCCATACCGCGGTTCAAACCGGCTTAAAATTTTAAAATAAAAACTTTTATATATAACAGCGCTTTTGCAAAACCAACTTTCAGATTCCTCCGCCTGTCAACCCCCCCCCCCCCAAGTTTAAATCGAAAGCTATGGATTTTAAACAGACCTTATGTTAAAATTATATAAAAAATAAAATTTTCCGGAGGTATTATATGATAAGAAAAATTCAGGCGTCCGATAAGCAGGAATATTTAAAAATGGCCACGGATTTCTATAACTCCGACGCCGTTATAGCCCCTGTTCCGGCCGAAAACCTTGAGAACACATTTAACGAAGCCATGCGCTCAAGCGAATATGTGGAGTGCTATATAATAGAAAGCGGCGGACAAACAGCCGGCTTTGCCCTTTTGGCCAAAACATTCTCTCAGGAATGCGGCGGAATGGTTACTTGGATAGAGGAGCTTTATATTAAACCACAATTCAGGGGCCATGGTCTTGGAAAAGAGTTTTTCGCCTTCCTTCAGTCAAGTTTATCTGAGGGCGTAAAACGCTTCCGTCTTGAAACGGAACCGGAAAACAGCGGCGCCATAAGGCTTTATAAAAGCCTCGGCTTTAGGCCCCTTGAATACATACAGTTTATAAAGGGTATGTAACTTTCCCTTTTAAATATCAAGCCGAACAACAAATCGCCATTTACTTGTTAAGCCGTTTTAAGAGCGTATAAAAAACACAAAACAGCCTTTTAAACTTTCAAAAGGCTGTTTTATTATAAGAACTTATAAAAATCAAACTTAAACAGAAACGTATTTTTTACTTCTGTTTAAATTATTTAAAGATAAATGTATTCTTCACAAATACTTCTTTAAATTTACAAATTTCAAATTCCTGCTTTCATATAATCTAAAAATCCGAAATACAACCGGTTTGAAAATAACATAAAACCCATACCCAATCATTCCGCCAACCACATTAGTAATTAAATCCGTTATATCCGACGCTCTGAAAGGATTTATAAAAGGCTGCAATATTTCAATACCTAAGCTCATAAAAAAACAAAAAAATATCATTCTGCTGAACTTGGCAGCTTTATGTACTAATGGAAACAAAAAGCCAAATGGTACTGTCATAATAATATTTAACACAATCTGTCTTAAAAAATCTCCTCTTCCTGTTAAAACATCTATAAAAGGTACTAAGTTCATTGGCGCATAGCTATGATTTAGAATTGACGGAATAGAGATTATTATTGGCATTAATGTAAAATAAAGCACAAAAGAAAGATATATATACATAAGTGTGTTAACAAACAATGTGCCTTTGCCCTTCCATTTTCTAAGAAATACAAAAACATATAATAAAGCCAAAGCCACAAAATCTATTATGTATCCCATAGCAGCCCTTCTTTAAAACTTCGATTTATTAAAATAATTAATGTCATATTTAAATAAATTATCCTGCGAAACCAGCAAAATTTTCTTAAGCAGCATTTACTATTTGAAAACTAATATTTTCACATCCAACATATCTTCTATTTATCAAAACCGCCGCCGCTTTTTTAGTTTTTTTAAACAAGCCGCCCGCAGCCCATAAAAGACCAGTTTTTAATATACTTAAAAAACACAAATATTTAGTCCCCGCCGTATTCAAATTTTTTTATGCCCTCAACAATTTTGCCTATTATATCGGCCCTTCCGAAAGGCGTTATAAGATAGTACCCGTCGCAGAAGTCTTTAACTCTTTTGGCTATCTCAACCGAAATTTCAACGGCAAGGGCAGCGCATTCCTCTTTTGTTTTGTCTTTATACATTTCTATTATCTCGTCGGAAACGTCAATTCCCGAAATCTCGCTGTCCATAAAGCAGGCGTTTCTATAACTCATAACAGGTATTATTCCGGCCAATATTTTTGTCTTAAGCTCGCTTTTTGCCTTTTTAAGGTTCTCAAATCCCTTTTGGGTAAGCACCGGCTGGGTAAGCAGAACTTTAACGCCGTTTTCTTCCTTTTCCTTGGCCATTTTAAGCTGTATGTCGAAATTTTTTGAGTTTACGTTTAAAGCGCCGCAAATAAGGAACTCGTGGTTAAAAAGTGTTTTGTTAAGGGTACTTACATATTTAGCAAGCATTCTTGAGTTGAAGTTGAACACGCTTTTAACCTCATCCCTCATGGCGGAAGGTATTGGGTCGCCGGTAACTATAAGCACATTGTTTACGCCCTCCATGTTAAGGCCCAAAAGCAGAGCCTTTGTGGCGTTTATGTTCCTGTCTCGGCAGGTTATATGGGGCAGGGCGTCAATTTTAAGCTCTCGCTTTATTTTGCAGGCCAAAATACTGCTGTCGGCCCTTGCCTTGGCAATGGGGCAGTCGGCTATTGTTATAACGTCTATGCCCTTTTGACTGAGCATAACAGCGTTTTTCCAAAACTTTGTTATGTCGGCGTTGTCGGGCGGGTCCAGCTCAACGGCTATAACCCTCTTTCCCTCCATAAGCTTGTGGGCAAAATCGTTTTTTCCGGCGGCAGCTTCTTTTTTAACCTCTTTTTCCGCCGGTTCTTCTGTTTCCTCGGTTCCGCTTTCATTCAAAAGCTCGCTTACGGTATATTTTATGTATTCCGGCGTTGTGCCGCAGCAGCCACCCACAATTTTGGCGCCCTCTTTAACAATGTCTCTTATTTTAATGGCAAAATACCGGGGGCTGCTCTCAAAAAGAGTGCGGTTATTAATAACAGTCGGATATCCGGCGTTTGGCATTACGCTGAAATTTCCGCTTATGGAGCTTACGGTTTTAAAATACTGATACATATGCTGCGGACCTGAAACACAGTTAAGTCCCACAAAATCTATATTTTTGTTTTCTGCAGCCTTTTTCAAAAGCTCGCACCCCAACTCGCCCTCTTTTGTGTATCCGTCGGGCTGAACGGCAAATGACACAATTATAAAAGCCTTGGGCCTTTGGCTTTTTATATATTCCGTCAGCTCCTCAACGCCGTCATAATTATATAAAGTTTCAATAATAAAGTTCTCGGCCCCCAGCTTAATAAATATTTGGGCTATATCAATATACTTTTGAGCCGTTGTTTTCTCGCCCGTATCCTGAACGGGACCTATATCGGCGAAAACAAAAACGTCCCTGCCCTCGGCGGCCTTTTGGGCTATTTTATAGCCGCTTTCAATAACGTCCGTCAAAGCTCTTGAGCTTCCGCCGTAGTTGTCGCTATTGGCGGCAAACGTGTTTGTTTTTATGGCCCTGGCTCCGGAATTTATATATTCCATGTGTATATCGTAAATTTGAGCCGGATTTTTTATGTTGGCCGCCTCGCACCTTTCAATGGGGTCCTTGCTTTTGGCGGCGTAGTATGTTCCCATGCCGCCGTCAAAAACAAGAGCATTGCTTTTTAAATATTCTCTTATGTCCATTTTAAATCACCTTATCCCAAAATCTCTTTGGCATAGTCAACCGTTTGCTTGGCGTCCTTGGCATAGCGGTCGGCCCCTATCTCACTGGCGTATTCCTCCGTAAGCACTGCGCCGCCCACAACAATTTTGCACTGGTGTCCGCTTTCCCTAAGAGCCTCTATTGTCTCTTTCATGCTTTTAAGTGTTGTTGTCATAAGGGCGCTTAAGCCAATTAGTTTAACGTTTTCCCTTTTGGCTGTTTTAACAACCTCCTCCGGCGGCACGTCACGGCCCAAATCTATAACCTGATAGCCGTAATTTTCAAGTATAACCTTAACAATATTTTTGCCTATGTCGTGTATATCGCCTTTTACAGTAGCCAGTATAATTTTTCCCTTTGAAACTGAACCGCTTCCCTTTGAAAGAATACTCTTTTTAAGCACGTCGAAAGCCTCGCATGAGGCGGCAGCGGAGTTTATAAGCTGAGGAAGGAAAATTTCCTGTTTTTCATATCTGTCCCCAACCCTGTCAAGGGCCGGTATAAGAAGTCCGTTTATAATGTCCATTTCGCTTTTTTCCTTCAAAAGCTCCTCTGTAATTCTGGCGGCCTCCTCTTTAAGTCCCTTGGCTATGGCGTATTCTATGTCCGTTGCTCCCTCTTTCTGCTGTGAAGGAGTCTCTTCCTTTTTGCCTGTGGCCCTTTGAGCAAAACGCTCTATATACATCTCGCTGTTTTTGTCCTCTCCGCTTAAAACCTTAAAGGAGTACACAGCGTCCATAACGGCCTGCTGGTTAGGGTTTATAATAGGAAGGTCAAGGCCGTTAGCCATAGCCTGTATAAGGAAATTGCAGGTTATAAACTCTCTTTCGGGCAAACCGAATGATATGTTGGACACTCCCAAAACCGTGTGAAGTCCCATTTTTTCTTTAACATATCTAACGGCTTTAAGGGTTTCCACAGCCTGCTCCTGCTGAGCCGAAACCGTAAGAGTGAGGCAGTCTATAAAAACGTCTTCTTTTTTTATGCCGTAGCTTAAAGCCTTTTCAAGTATTCTTTCGGCAATCTCAATTCTTTGCTCCGCCGATTTAGGTATTCCCCTGCTATCCATAGCAAGTCCAACAACGCTTGCTCCGTATTTTTTAACAATAGGCAATATCCTGTCCATAACGTCCTTTTCGCCGTTAACGGAGTTAACAATGGCCTTTCCGTTAAACACCCTAAGACCGGCCTCTATGGCCTCTGGGTCGGAGGAATCTATCTGAAGGGGCAGATTTGTAACCGACTGAATGGTTTTAACAACCTTAACCATCATTTCCTTTTCGTCTATTCCGGGAAGGCCAACGTTAACGTCAAGTATGTCGGCTCCCGCGTCGGCCTGCTCTATGGCCCTTTCGGCTATATAGTTTAAGTCGCATTCCCTAAGGGCCTGCTGAAATCTTTTTTTGCCCGTAGGGTTTATTCTTTCACCAATAATCCTTACGCCGTCAACATAAACGGTTTTCTGGGGCGAGCATAAAACCGACCGTCCTTTAACGTCCTTTCTTTCCCCGGCATGAAGGGGCATTTCGTTAACCATTTGCCTTATATATTCCGGATTTGTGCCACAGCAGCCGCCGGCTATTTTAACGCCTATTTCCGAATACATTGTCATGTACTGGGCAAAAAGCTCCGGAGTTATGTCGTATTTATTTGTAAGAGGGTCTGGAAGTCCGGCGTTGGCCTTTATTACAACAGGCAGGTTTGTGCATTCCACAAGCCTTTTTGCCAAAGGAAAAATCTCTTTTGGCCCTAACGAGCAGTTTATGCCTACGGCGTCAACTCCCAAGCCCTCCAAAACACATGCCATAGACTCAACGGTACAGCCTGTGAATGTTCTTCCGTTCTCCTCAAACGTCATTGTAACAAACACCGGCAGGCCGCTGTTTTCTTTTGCCGCCAGCACGGCCGCCTTAACCTCGTAAAGGTCCGTCATTGTTTCAAAAACAATAAGGTCGGCTCCGGCCTTTTGTCCGCAAACAACCATTTCTTTAAATATTTCATAGGCTTCCTCAAATTTAAGGGTTCCCGACGGCTCAAGAAGCTCGCCTATGGGGCCTATATCAAGGGCCACAAGGGCCTCCGTTCCAAAGCAGGCTTTTTTAGCGGCCCTAACCGCGGCCCCTATAACCTCCTCAACACCATATCCGGTGCCCTTCAGCTTGTGGGCGTTGGCTCCAAATGTGTTTGTATACACAATTTGGCTTCCAGCCTCTATATATTCCCTGTGTATTTTCTCAACAGTTTCCGGTTCCGTAATGCACAGGGTTTCCGGTCTTTCACCAAGCTTAAGGCCCGCTGCCTGAAGCATTGTGCCCATGGCCCCGTCAAGAAAAATAAATCCGTTCTTCAACAGTTCCCTAACATTTGCCACAAGTTATACCACCTTTCCTAAAATCGCAGTTTTCAAACATGGAACAGTACTCGCAGCCCCTGAATCTTTTCTTTTGTGGCTTTTGAGCTATTCCCATTATTGCCGTTACCGATTTTCTCGGTATCATTATGCCGCTTTCATTAAGGCTTACGCCTATTGTTTTTGAGGTGTTAAGAATTTCGCAAATTTCCCTTTGCTGTTCAAAGGGCATATCGCCATATCCCGGCGAGAACCTGTCTGTTAAATACAAATTTTCATTAAACAGCCGTTCCTCAAGCTCATTTTGGAAGTTGTCGCAGACATTTTCTATGGCGCAGCTGGCACAGCTGTCCAGCATAAGGGCCAAATACATGTCGTCAACTTCGCGCCTTCTTATAATCCCGTCAATTTCTCCGCCTATTGTGGCGGCCATAATAATGGCTCTGCCGCAGTCCTTAAGCATTTCGGCAATGTCGTTTCCTTTTGGGCTGAAATTAGTTCCCGAAAATGACAAATCACTTTCTATGTCAAACACTCTGTAAATAACCTTTGGAAGCGCGTTTTTAATTATAATTTCGGAACACTGGTCAATGTCCCGTAAAATTTTGTCTTCCACTTCCCCGCCCCTGTATCCAAGATATTTAAGGGCCTCTTTTTTATTAATTTCTTTTAAATATCCGCTCAAAAAACCACTCCTATTTTACGCTTCCGCTCCCCTAAACCGCTTTACAAGACTTAGAACCTGAAGGGCCGCGCTGTAAAGGTTTTTTTGAGCGTTTTCATTTTCCATGGCCTCTTTCAGTGAAACAGGCCCCTGAACGATTGGAAAATAAGCGTCAATTCCGGCGGCGTTACACTTTTCGGCTCCCTCTCCCGTACAGCCGCAGAAGGCTATAACAGGCACGCCGTATTTTCCGGCAATGGCGGCCACTCCCGCCGGAGCTTTGCCCATGGCCGTTTGAAAGTCTATGCGGCCTTCTCCCGTAACAACAATATCCGCCCCTTTAATATATTTCTCAATTTCCAATATGCCAAGCACCAAATCTATGCCCGGCTCAAGAGAAGCGTTTAAAAACTGTATAAATGCAAAGCCAAGGCCACCGGCGGCTCCGGCTCCTTCGGCCTTGGCCATATTTTTGCCCATGGCCTTTTCCGCAAGAATAGAATATTCAAAAAGAGCTTTGTCAAGAATTTGAATTGTTTTCTCATCAGCTCCCTTTTGAGGTCCGAAAACAACCGACGCGCCGCTTACGCCATAAAGGGGATTTTTAACGTCGCAGGCCACTTTAAAACGGCAGTCCTTAAGACCGCCGGCCATTTTTGAAATATCGGCCCTTTCCAAGTCCATAAGGTCCCGTCCGAAAATTCCCGCCTTTTTGCCGTCTTTTTTATAAAATGCAGCTCCAAGAGCCGAAAGCATTCCAATTCCGCCGTCATTTGTGGCGCTGCCTCCAAGGCCTATTATAAAATTCCTTACGCCCCTTTTTACGGCGTCAAGTATAAGCTCTCCCACTCCATAGCTGGTGGTGTTCATAGGGTTTCTGTTTATATCCGGAACCATTGTAAGGCCGCAGGCCGCGGCAATATCTATAACGGCCGTTTTTCCGCCGTTTATAAGGCCGTAAAATGAGTTTACTTTATCTCCCAAGGGCCCTGTAACCATAATTTCAACAATCTCACCCTTAAGGCCCTTTGTTATTGTTTCGCAGGTGCCCTCTCCGCCGTCGGCTATGGGGAATACCTCAGCTTCTCCGTTAAAAACGGCGTTAAAGGCTTTTTTTACGCAAAACCCCGCCTCAATAGAAGAAAGGCTTCCCTTAAAAGAGTCGATAGCTATAACAGCCTTCAATATAACCACCTCCGATTTAATAATTATTTATTTTATCATAGGGCTGGGCTTTTTACTATAATAAATATGACATATAATTAAAAAAGACGGGATTTCTCCCGCCTGTTTTAATTCAATCAATCCTTTAAAGACGAAACCCTGTCAAACTCCTCAACTATCTCTTTTGAGGGTTCCTCTGTTAAAAGACTAACTATTATTATCGCCGCGCTGGCCGCTATAAAAGCCGGCAAAAGCTCATAAACGTCCCAAACTCCGCCCATTGGCCTAACAAGATATTTCCATACAAACACCATTATTCCGCCTACAAGCAGTCCCGCTATGGCCCCGAATCTGTTTGAGCGTCTCCAGAAAAGAGCGAAAAGCACAACAGGCCCAAAGGAGGCCCCAAAACCGGCCCAAGCAAAAGATACTATGCCAAAAACGGAGCTGTCGGGATTTCTTGCCAAAAATGCCGCTATAACGGATATAACTATAAGGGTGGCTCTTGCCGCTATCATAGAGGCTTTTCCCTCGTGTTTTATTTTAAGCACGCCGAATATGTTTTTAGACACAGCCGAGGAAGCCGCTATAAGCTGGGAGTCGGCTGTTGACATTGTGGAAGCCAATATTCCCGCTAATATAACGCCCGCCAAAAGGGCCGGAATTACGCCGTATGTGCTTAAAAGAGCCGAAGCCTCAACTATTATTGTTTCCGACGCTGTGCCCTCAAGGAACTCTATGGCTCCGGCGTTTGTCATTCCAAGGCCAACAACGCCTATAAATATGGCAACGGCAAGGGATATAACAACCCACACTGTTGCAACCCTTCTTGAGAGGGTAAGCTTATTGTGGTCCTCTATTGCCATAAATCTTAAAAGAATGTGAGGCATTCCGAAATATCCAAGACCCCAGGCTATTGTTGAAACCTTTGATATAAAGCTCATCTCAACGGCCGAGTTTGTGGCTATGTCATATTTAAGTGACATAGAGAAATATCCCGGCAGGTCTTT
>CAJFUS010000138.1 GCA_904420235.1 Candidatus Neoanaerotignum tabaqchaliae | reverse complement strand
TTGTCGGCTATATAAACCTGATTTGAGAAAAGTTTTATTTCACCCTCAAGCACGTCAACATCGCTTAAAAGCTTAGGGAAATAGAGTATTCCCTTAAGATTAAACGGATAGTCCATGTTAAGGTGTATCCAGAAAAGCGGGTCGGACATATCCGTAAATACCTTGTGATAAAAAGCTTTGTATTCATCATCGGTTATGTCTTTAGGGTTTTTAAGCCAAAGAGGAGTAGTATCGTTTATTGGAAGCGGCTCTTCTTTTTTATCCTCCACGTTTTCTGCGCTGTTTTCAGAGGAGGAATTGTCTTCAGATTTTTCCTGAGCGGCTTTTTTAGCTTCTTCCTCTTCTTTTATCTCTTCTTTTATCTCTTCTTCTGTTTTCTCGTGCTCATAGTTGAAGAATATTTCAACTGGCATAAATGAGCAGTACTTGCGCAAAGTTTTATACATAAGGGCATAATCCAGAAATTCCTTTCCGTCCTCGCCTATAAAAAGAGTTATTGTTGTGCCTCTTTCTGTTCTGTCACCGTCAGTAATCTCAAACTCTATGCCGCCGTCGGAAATCCACTTAGCGCTTTCAGCGCCTTCCTGATATGAAAGAGTATCAATCTCAACTTTATCGGCTACCATAAAAGCCGAGTAAAAACCAAGACCGAAATGGCCTATAATGTCGTTTTCATCAGATGTTTTTTCGCTGTATTTGGCCATAAAGTCGCTTGCGCCTGAAAAAGCTATCTGATTGATGTATTTTTTTATCTCGTCGGCCGTCATTCCTATGCCGTTATCTGATATTTTTATGGTTTTGTCCTTTTCGCTTACATCAACATGTACGGCGTATTTCTCGTCGTCGGGAACATTGGCCTCTCCAACGGATACAAGTTTTTTAAGTTTTGTAACAGCGTCACAGCCATTTGATACAAGCTCTCTTACAAATATGTCTTTGTCGGTATAGAGCCATTTTTTTATTATTGGAAGAAAATTTTCACTGTTAATTGATAAATTGCCTTTTTCCTGAGCCATTTTAACTACCTCCGATTCTGATTTTATTTTAGGCCCTAATTAAAGGGATTTTTACTATGTATTCATATACATTTTATCATGGAGGGAATAAAAGTCAAGAAAAAATTAGCACTCATTAAAATTGAGTGCTAACAGAAAAACCGCTGCTTTTTAAAAATTTCTCAACATACTTGTCCCATTCCGCTGCCGAGGAATTGTTAAGACTGAATGCTTTTTGAGAAAATCCGGTTATTATTTTAAGGGAAGCGTTTTCGTAAATTATGTTCACAGACATTGCCGACGCCGAAGGGTCTATGGAGGATATAATATTTTCTGGAGCCGACAGAACTATTTTCATTTGTTTTGGAAGGCGACTGCCCTTTATAAGGCTGAAAATAAATGGTTTAACTTCACGCCAAAAGCAGTTAAGTCTTTCGGTTTCCTCACCTAAAAACTCTTTGTTCAGCCTTCCGCTTATATCAAATGTGGTAAATGTGGTTACACTTGCGCCATGCACAAAAAAGTCATCAAACACACTGCTTTTAAAAAGGGCGGCCATAAAATCCTTTATATTATCTATATCAAAAGATGTCATAATTTTTCACCTCTATACAATATTGTAATGTTTTTTTTATTGTATTACAATTAAATATATAGTATCATTTTTTTAAATTAATTTCCCGGGGTGTTACAAATGCTTTTTAACAGCTTTAATTTTATCATATATTTTTTAATAGTGGTAACGCTTTACTATATTTTGCCTTATAAAGCCGGCATATATATGCTGCTTGCGGCAAGCTATATATTTTATATGTGGTGGAACCCGGCCCTTATATTTATTATAGTTTTTGTAACATTCATAAATTTCGCCTTGGCGGCGGCCATATATAAGAAACACGACAAAGTATATAAAAAACGGTATCTTATATTGGCTGTTCTGCTTAATTTCGGCATACTTTTCTTTTTTAAATATTTAACGTTCGCCTGCGGAAGTGTAAACTCTTTAGCTCAATATTTAGGCTCATCATGGCGTGTGATGGTTCCGGATATAGTGCTTCCTATGGGAATATCCTTTTACACGTTTCAGGCAGCCGCCTATACGATAGACGTTTACAGAGAAAGGCTTAAGCCATCAAAAAGCTATGTTAAATTTTCTCTTTTCATAACATTTTTCCCCCAGCTTGTGGCGGGCCCCATAGAACGAAGCAAAAATCTTTTGGGCCAGTTTAACCATAAAAACCGTTTTAAAATGGAAAATGTCCTTTCGGGCCTTGAAATTATGCTTATAGGATATTTTAAAAAGGTTGTTATAGCGGACAGACTGTCTGTTGCCGTAAACACGGTTTTCAACAACTGCACAGCCTACGGAGGACTTTACTATATAGTGGCCGTTATAATGTTTACAATACAGATATACTGCGATTTCAGCGGATATTCCGACATAGCCAGAGGCGCTGCGAGGGTTCTTGGATTTAAGCTTATGATTAACTTTAACACGCCGTTTGCCGCCAAAAGCATAAGAGAGTATTGGAGAAGATGGCACATATCCCTTTCGTCATGGTTTATGGATTATGTTTATATACCCCTTGGGGGTAACCGCAAAGGACGTCTTATAAAATACAGAAACCTTATGATAACTTTTCTTGTAAGCGGCCTTTGGCATGGAGCCAACTGGACGTTTGTAATTTGGGGAGCCCTTCATGGAGCCATGCTTGTTGTTGAGGACATACTGCGGACAGAAATTAAAAAGTTCAAAAGAATGTATAACATACACACAGGCATAATTTTTGATATAACAAGGGGCATATTGGCAACACTTATAACATTCGGTCTTGTGGCGTTTGCCTTTATACTTTTCAGGTCAAACACAATATCAGATGCCGGATATATATTAAGTCATATATTCTGGGATTTCAGAAAATGGTTCACTGCCCAATATTTATACGAGCTTTTCACCAACATAGGCCTTACCCTTTACGAGCTTAAGGTTGTGGCCATAGCCGTTGCTGTTCTTCTGCTCTCGGAAGGCCTTTGCGGCGGACCAAACGTAAGCGTTGTAATGAGAAAAAGAGGAATTGTTGTAGAGGTGCTTTATTTTGCCTTTATATTATTATTTATACTAACAGCGGGGGTATTCTATAATGCAGGAGAATTTATATACTTCCAGTTCTAAAAAAAGAAAGTTTAAACGCAGCGTTAGATGTGCCATAACGATAGTGGCTGTTATAATTATAGTTATGCCTATTTTTAATTACTTTGGCGGGCTTTATAAGTCGGCGGCAGATAAAAACGTTATAAACGCCTTTACAAAGCAAAG
>CAJFUS010000137.1 GCA_904420235.1 Candidatus Neoanaerotignum tabaqchaliae | reverse complement strand
TTCGGGAGGTACTTGGGTTTGTGGTAAAACCATTGTACCAGAAGGGCTGACGGGTCTTCAACTTTCATTTAACTTTACAGTCCGTTTATTTGTTAATGGGGGAATATAAAATGGAAAATGAACAAACAGTAATACGAGGCGAATTAGCACTTATACTTGTTGTTTTAATAAACAGTTTTGGAATTGTTTTAATGCTTCATTCGGGTTCGGGAATATCAGCTATATCAAGCGTTCCATACGCTTTCTCAGAGGTTATTCCAAAACTTTCTCTTGGCACATGGACATATATTTTCCAAGGCCTGCTTATTTTGAGTCTTATGATTTTGAGAAAAAAATTTGTGCCGCAATATCTTTTCAGTTTTGTTGTTGGATTCGCTTTTGGAATTATGGTTGATATACATGAGCTTTGGGTTAACTTGCTTCCGCTTACGCTTCCTTTAAGAATAATTTATTTTTGCATAAGTTATTTTGTTATTTGTTTTGGAATAGCCCTTTCAAACCGCTGTAAGCTTCCCATAATACCAACGGACCTTTTTCCAAGGGAGCTTTCATACATAACAAAAATACCATACTCCAAAATAAAAATCTCTTTTGATGTTATATGCCTTTTGGCTACGGCAATAATAACATTCGTTTTTATCGGTCAAATAAAAGGTCTTGGGGTCGGCACGGTTTTAGCCGCCTTTACGATGGGAAAAGCCATAGGCCTTACAGGAGAAAAAATAGATTCTAAAGTTAAATTTGTTTCGTTTTTAAACCCGAATATCAATTAAAAATAACGGCTGTTGCCTATCAAAAATCTGGTAACAGCCGTTTATTTATTTATAAAACCGATAAATTTGGCAAATGATAAAATCTTTAGATTTTATAGATATATGCCAATAGTAGTTTTAAAATGAAATTATAGGTTTAAAAATGATAATTTCCATTTGTGCATATTGCTAAGCAGGAAAACGTCTGTCATTTATATCCGGCCGCAGACTTTTAGTGAACAAGTAATTTATTCAACTGATGCCCTATATTTGTTGTTAAAAATTAAATTCCAAATTCTTTAGCGTAAACCATATTGCCTTTAATTGGAGCCGCATTTTCATTAAGTTTAACAGCCATAAAATTAATTTCTGGAACTCCCACAGGAGTGTTTATTCCCAAATTTACTGCCGGAATATATCCAAATTTAGGATAATATTTTTCACTTCCCAAAACAACAGAATAGCTATATCCAAGCTTTTTAGCTATATTATGGCCCTCTGATACCAAAGCAGAGCCGATACCTTTTTTCTGAAATTTTGGAAGTACCGAAAGAGGCGCCAAAGCGAGAACGGTATCTTTTCCAACACTGGCTTTTGTAAAAAGTATGTGTCCAACTATTTTGCCGTCAATTTCAGCTACAAGCGAAAGCTCCGGTATAAATGATTTACTTTGCCTTAAGACATTAACCAAATCATGCTCGTTTCCGTCGCTGTGCTCGGCACTTAAAAACGCATCTTTAATAACATTATAAACATCGTTGTAATCCTTAAGTTCTTCTTTTCTTATTAATAACATTATTTTTCACCCTTATAATAAATTTAATCGTCATACTTATCCTCAAGCTTTTTGGCCCTATGCTTTTCATACTTTACAAAAGCAAGTCTTACTATTATAAACGCTGCTATATAGAAGGCTAAAAATACAAGTCCCTCTGGAGATGTAACAGCATCTCCGCCATAATTTGCCCTTGATTTGATATATATAAAAAGGCCTATGGCGGCTGTAAACACAGCTATTATAGCAGTGCTTGAGAATACTTTTTTGCTGCTTGGAACAAAAGCAAGACCAAGCTGTTTTGCTCTTATAAATTGATAAATTGGAGAAAGAACCATTATAAGAAACTCAAACATACATTGTTCAACAGTATATCCATATCCTATTATTTTTATCAAAAATGAGGCTATGGCGGCAAAAATTATTATAGTGGCCATTTCATTTCTTATTTTATAATATCCTATTTTTATTCTCTCGTCCATAACTCATTCCTCCCAAAATATGTCGTCCAAAGTTTTGTTAAGCGCCTTGCATATTGCTATACAAAGATTAATAGTAGGATTATACTTTCCAGCCTCAATCATTCCTATTGTCTGCCTTGTAACACCAACTTTATTGGCAAGTTCCTCCTGAGAAAGGTCCATAGCTGCCCTTGCCGATTTAAGCTTAAGATTTTTCATCTCCTCCCCTCCCTTTATTTCTAATATAACATATATACGTCTAAATGTCAAATATATTTTACATTTAGTTTTATATTTTTGTCTTTTATATATGCTTTTGCAATAATTTTACCATAATTATTTTATGTAAATTAATTTTTGCGATTTAACATTTTCCCTCAATAATTTCAAAACTGTCAATCTAATAAAAACGTTTTAACGACACTGTATAATAAATATTTTCAAAATGCGTTATAAGGCTACACATACAAAAAAACAGCCCAAAAAATTCCGCGGCTGTTTTAATGTTTAAAGTTTTTCAGTTAGCCCCTTTTATATGGTTGATTCATAATCCTCTGCCATATGGCGTAATTCTGCTTCCGCCTCGGCCACAACTTAGTTGAACCTCTCATTTGGCAGTATATGAGTATATGATTTTCAGCCTTTTGAAAAGAGCCATAGGCGTCGGTTGAAACAACAAGTAGGTCTGCTCTTTCAAGCTTTCCAGAGTCAGAACCGTAACTAGCATTATAAGATTTTATAAAAACATAATCTCAGAAAATTTCTTTAAGCTGATTTTCATAAAATTTAGCCGTAACACCATTAAAGATTACAATGGACATTGTTTTTTCACAAGGCTCAATCTTCCAGTTAATTAACTAATTTCCGCCGTTAAGTGAAATTTGCTTTTCTATCCAAGCCATAATAAGATTAACAATTTTTTCTTGCTGTTCTTCCGTAAGAACAACTCCCTCTTTAACTCTATACCATTTTTTAAGACATTTTCGGCAACAACAGGCCGTTCCGTGCTGTGCCTTAAAAACAGGGTGGCCTTTCATGGGGGTTTGCCGTCCATCATTTGGTATATAAGCCGGAGCAAGCCTTGTTTTTACAAAATCCTTGGCGTGAAGGCGTATTAAATCTAAGCCTTTTTCTTTTATGTATTCCATATCGGTTTTATTAAGGTAAAAGCTTCTTCTAAATTTTGATTTTTCAAGCTTTTCCAAGGCTTGATTTAAACTGCTCATTTTAACCACCTTCCGGCCATTTTTTGAATCTTAATTATATAATAATCATAAAGTCTTTTCTATTCAAGGCCGTTTATAACTCTTCCGGCATGCTCAACGTATATATTTTGTATGGTTTCTATCTCTCCTATGCCTTTAAGTACACATTCCAAATTGTATCCGGCTTTTTTAAAACGGTTTTTCCATGAAAACTCATCATCGCCAGCCATATCATTATTGGCGTGGTCGCCTGAAACAACCATAAATGGCTCAAGCACCACTTTTTTATAATTTCCGGCGTTAACGGCCGAAACTAAATCGCAAACGGAAGGCTCAGCCTCGACAGTTCCAACAAAGTAATTGTTAAATCCTAAAGAGTGGAATTCTTTTTGAAGAGTTCTGTAAACACTGTTGGCCTCAACATCTGTGCCATGACCCATAAGGCATACGGCTGTGCTGCCGTTATTATATTTTTGCGTATAATCGGCTATGGCCTTAGCCACTTTATTGAAGTCGGTTTTATATGTAAGAAGCGGAGCGCCAATAGCAATTTTATCGAATTTATTTTTGTATCTACTGAAAATATCAAGCATTTTGTTATATTCGCGTCCGTTCATAATGTGTGTGGGCTGAGCTATAATAGTTTTAATTCCGTTAGAAAACGCTCTTTCTAAAGCTTCTTCAACACTGTCAACCAAAACACCATGTTTTTCTTTTAAAATGCCGGATACAACACCGCTTGTAAAAGCTCTTCTAACAACATAATCCGGAAAAGCTGAAGCTATTGCTCTTTCTATAGCGCCTATTCCCTTTTCACAGCTTTCCATATATGTAGTTCCAAAGCTAATAACAAGTATCTCTTTATCAATCATTATTGTCTCCTCAATACTAATAAAATTAAAGTCCTAAACAAAAAACGTGCCGAAGTTTCCGTCACTTCAGCACGCCTAACAAAGGCCAAAAGCCTTACAGCGTTTTCGCCCTATAAACAGCCAATTACTCGTGGCAGTGGTATAAAAACCAATTTACACAACGGGCAGGTTTCCTGACTTAATTATCATAACACGCGCCGCCTTCCCAGTTTCCCAGTGGCATTTTGGCACATGCTCCAATATTACAGTGACGAGTTCGCACAGGATTTTCACCTGTTTCCCTTTTAACCGGAACCACATTAGGCAGTGCCGGCACCCGATGATATATTCAATTTTTTTAAATATAACACTAATTAACAATATTTGTCAACAGTGCTTACTTATACCAAAGTGTTGGCAACAACAAGTGTATCGCCTTCGGCTATTTTTGTACTTCCTCCTGGAATAAGGGAAATATTGTTTCTCTTAATCATAACAATTAGTGTTCCCTTTGGTATTGATATTTCTGATAACGCTTTATCTTTCCATTTATGGCTTTTGCCTATGCTAACCTCCCTAAGACCGACTTTTCCTTCTTCCTCAAACTCTTGGGCTGCCACAATAAGTTTGTCACCCATTAATATATCGGTTTCGCCATTAGGAACTATGTTTTTGCCGTTTCTTAAAATCATAACAACAAGAAGTTCTCCAGGAAGTCCTATATCCTTTATTTTCTTATTAACAAGATTATTTTCCTCTGTGGCGTCTATTTTTATAAAGTCAATGCTGCTTTCTTCCTGATAATCATTAAATGTTTTGTTTACATCAGATGAATAATCTATCATCCGCAGTTTTTTAGATACCCAAGGGAGTATTGTTCCTTGCAAAGATATAGAAAGCAGAACAATACAGAACACCAAGTTAAAAATATTATACTTCATGGGTACGTTGTTAAGCACTGCCGTTATAGCGAAAACTATTGAGGCTACGCCTCTCAGTCCTGCCCAAGATACAACGCCTATCTGTGCCAGTTTGGACTTGAGTGGAAGCAGTATAAGCGAAACAACAACGGGTCTTGCCACAAAAGTCATAAAAAGCATTATGAGAGCTGCGGGGACAAAGACTGACGGCAATTCAGAAGGTGTAACAAGTAATCCTAAAAGGAAAAATATTACAACTTGGGCAACGCTTGTTATGATGTCAAAAAAGTGTACCAAATATTTTTTTCTTGATATTTCGCAGCTTCCAAGTATTATTCCGCATAAATAAACGCTTAAATATCCGTTTCCGCCTATTGCTACCGGAAAAGCGTATGAAACAATGGCGGCTGCAAACACAAATATGGTTCTTCCATCGCTTCCGCCAAAGTCGAACTTGTTAATTACCCATGCTACACCTTTGCCAGATATAACTCCAAATGCTACTCCTATTAAAAGCTGTTTAACAACAACAGAAACAAAGGAAACTTCCCCTCCTATAGCCACAGATATGAATGATACCGTAAGCATATAAGAAAACGGGTCATTTGAGCCAGATTCTACCTCAAGAAGCGAAGAAGTGTTGTATTTTAAAGAAAGGTTTTTTGACCTCAATATGTTGAACACTGATGCAGCATCAGTTGAGGCTATAACCGAGCCTATAAGAAGGCTTTCAATCCACTCCAGCTTAAAAACATAATGTATAAAAACGCCAACGAAGCAAGCAGTTAAAACCGTTCCAAAGCTTGACAAAAGAATAGCTTTTACGGCAACAGGCTTGGCTTCTTCTGTATTGGTTCCAAATCCGCCATAAAACATAATAAAAACAAGGCTTACGGAACAAATTATATCTGCAAGGGCATAGTTATCAAAAGGTATTTTGAAAATTCCGTTTTCACCGAAACACATTCCTAAAGCCAAAAATATCAAAAGTGACGGTACGGCAATTTTTTCTATAAATTTTGATGAAATTATGCAAATCATAATAACAACGCCAATTAAAAGCAAATACTCATTAATTAAAATCACCCTCTTAAATAAAGTTTTGTTTTTATATAACGTATTAAAAAACTTAAATTAAGCTGTCAAAACAGATTCAATATGTTTTACATACATCATATAAGTTTTATGTAGACTAATTATTAAAATTTCAAAAAATTTTTTAATAATTTTTCTAAGTATGGTTTTACAAAGATTAAAATTATGTTAAAATAATTATATAATAACACTTTGGCTTCGCATAAAAGTTAGGAGGTAAAATATGGAAACTCTGCATCACATTATGTCATTGTTTATACAGTTCTCAATTATATTTCTTGAGCTTACAGGCGTGGTTGTTCTTTTAACTGGAGCTATTAAGGCAATAATCAGCTATATAAAACACGACCCTCACACAAGGCTTAATTTATGCAAAGCAATGGCAATGGCTCTTGAGTTTAAGCTGGGCGGAGAGATATTAAGAACTGTTATAGTACGCGAGTTTTCCGAGATAGTTCTTGTTGGTTGTATAATAGTTCTTAGGGCTGGGCTTACCTTTTTAATACATTGGGCTATAAATGCCGAGGAAGCCGAGGAAAACGAGCAGTATGAAAAGCAAGCTGATTTAAAGCAGCCACAACCGGCTCAAGGCGGAAATGATGAATGATATTCATGAAGCTGTTAGTATCCTATAAAAACCATATTCAAAAT
>CAJFUS010000136.1 GCA_904420235.1 Candidatus Neoanaerotignum tabaqchaliae | reverse complement strand
GGAGTGAACAATGTCAAACATATTTTGGCAGAGAATTATGCCCATCCAGATGAAGCGCAGAAGATTTTATCTATACTGCGTCAGTGCATCAGCTATACCGTTATTGACAAAATGACAGTCAATTTAAATACCAAAACAGACAGCTATAAGGCAAAGTTTCCAATCTGGGTATTTAAGAATATTCCAATTTCTGAGGAATGCCTTACCAAATATGACCGACTGCTTTGTGGCGGCATTTGGTGTATTGTACAGTTTGAATGTGTGGAAGAGTATAAACACCGTTCTCCTATACTGATTTACAAGCCAACACCTATTCAAATGCCCTTATGGGGATGTTGACGAGTTAATATTCTTTTATAAAAAATGTGTTTATTTTTATATAATTACATGAGAGTTTTAGTTATTCAAGGCAGATAATTTTATTTTTTATAAATACAAAAATGCTCAATCATATGTAAAATATTATTTAATATAAAAGTTTTATAATTTATTTTCAATATGTTTTATTTTCAATTCTATTATTAACATAAGATTTTGATATTTTATAATTTGAGAATTAGAAATAATGAGTAATATAATTTTTATTTATAAAATTAAGTTGTATTAAAAAATATACAAAATATTCTGTTATTATTAATATATATACAGGTTATTGTTTATTAATAATTTATATAAATAAGTTTAATTATTCAAAAAAGCTATCGAAAACTACTCCTTATTTAAATTTTAATTTATTATATTTTGTAAAAAATAATATAAATAAATTTGATGAATTATGAATGCAATTATTGATATATCTGTATCATGTTGATATAAATGTAGAATATTTATAAAATATTTAGTGTTTTGAAGTTATTTATTGTCTGATTTTACATATTTTTTTAAATCTCTTTGATTTTTTATTGCTATATGGTATAATTAATCCTGTTATAGTGTTAATGAAAAATTGTTATATATTGGGGGTGTTAAGTACATATATTTAAAAAACGTTAATAATTCAATATTTAATCTCATAACACAACGCCTTGTAAAAACAGCCAGAAGCATAAAGATTTAAGGGAATATAATTTACTAAAGATAAAAAGGGGACTTTTATATGAATCTCATTACATCGGCGGAAGGCTTTTTGGCTTTCCTTCTTGTAGCAATGACTCTTATATTTGGTTATGAGAAAAAATATCCGAATTCAAAATGGTTTAAGGTTATACCATCAATGCTTTGGCTTATGATTATTGTGGCTGTTGCCGCAACGCTTCATGTTTGGGACCCGAACGCGGAAGGAGTAATAGCAGCTCAGGATCTTATGTATACAACATTCCTTCCGATGATGCTTATAATGTTTATGCTTACATGTGACGTAAGAGACATATTAAAGCTTGGTCCAAGAATGATTTGTTCATTTCTTATTACAACCGTTTCTGTTTTAATTGGTTTTACGATAGCTTTTATGATTATGAAGAACTGGCTTCCCGAAAGGGCGTGGGCTTCGATAGCTTCTGTTACGGGTTCATTTGTTGGAGAAACAATTAACATGAGAGCTGTTGCGGCTGTGTTTGGAGTAGAAGGCGTTGACTTCGCCTACGCTGCTATGATGGACACAATAGGATTTACGGTTGTTCTTTCGGTTGCCATGTGGATTATGCCAAGGCGTGAAAAATGGAATAAAATAATGAAAGCCTCAACAGAAGGAATTGATGAGATTGCCGTTAAAATTAACGCTTCAATGGAATCACACCCTGAAGTTAAGGAAGCTCCTTCCATGTGGGATTATGCTAAGCTTTTTGCCATAGCATTAACGGGAACCGCTCTTATTAACTGGTTCATACCTTTTATACCTGAGGTTCCTTTCCTTAATGCAACAGGCTGGAGGGTTGTTCTTGGTTCTCTTTTGGGTATAGCT
Organism: Candidatus Neoanaerotignum tabaqchaliae; assembly: GCA_904420235.1. Taxonomy (GTDB): domain Bacteria; phylum Bacillota; class Clostridia; order Lachnospirales; family Anaerotignaceae; genus Neoanaerotignum_A; species Neoanaerotignum_A tabaqchaliae. Next base: position 9,072 of record CAJFUS010000136.1, on the reverse strand, counting down.
CTTGGTTTAACACCGCTTCACTGGTCAAAAGGCGCTACAAATGTAGCTAACGTATTCCTTTATATGAGTCTTTGTGTGGCTATGTCATATTCGGACCTCAGCCAGTGTACAAGTGCACCTGCTTTTGCTGCAACTGTACTTATAATGCTTGTTATTATGTATATTGTGTGGCTCAGCCTTTGTAAGCTTCTTAAGCTTGACTGTTTTACGGCTGCAGTGGGATTTATGGCTAATTTCGGAGGTACATCATCAGCACCGGCCATAGCTGGAGCGTACAATCCTAACTGGGTTGGTTTTGGTATACTTCTCGGCTTTTTTGGCGACCTTATAGGTACAGCGGTTGCTGTATGCTTTGGTTACTTTTTACAATATCTTTCAATGCTTTAATTTTTTTGGCTTATACAAGATTGTTGTGTGATTAATGTTGGATTTAAAATCATGGCTGAAATATGCCATGATTTTTATATGAGCTTAAACAAGACAAACCCACTGGTATACTGGTAAGTTTGTCTTGTTTAAGCTCACATTAAAAGCCTCCTGATTTTTCAGGAGGCTGATTTTTTGTTATCCTTTATACGGTTTTCTAAGCTCATTGTCTTCTCTTAAATTAAGATATTCAATTATAAGCTTTGCTGCCTGTTCTGGGTTAAGGTAATCCATATTAATCATAATGTCATAATTTCCTGGATTGCCCCATTTTTTTCCAGTGTGATATTCGTAATAAGTTTCACGAGCTTTGTCAACATGGCGTACTTCTTTTTCGGCATTTTCTTGATTAACGCTATATTCTGTAACAGCTCTTGAAACCCTTACAGGGAATGAGGCATATGTATATACATTAACACAATTTTGATAATCTCTAAGTACATAATCTGCGCATCTTCCTAAAATTACGCAAGAACCTCTGTCAGCCACATCTTTTATTACGTTTGATTGTATGATGAAAATCCTTTCACTTAACGGCATGCCGTAAATTTGTGATGTTGGACCAAGACGTGACAGAATATAAAGGAAGTTGTTGCCAGCTTGTTTTTCGGCATCCTCGAATATGGAGTTGCTTATTCCGCTTTTTTCTGCGGCAAGTGATATAAGCTCGTTGTCATAATAGGGGATATTGAGCTCTTTTGCGAGAAACTCGGCCACTTTTCGTCCGCCGCTTCCATACTGTCTGCTTATTGTTACAATCGCGTTTTTCATACCAATGCCCCCTTCAAGGATAAATAAAATATTTTATATTTTTATTATAATATTTTAGGTTAAAAATTGCAATAGAATAAACAATTTTTAATTATTAGAATTAAAATTCAAGTAGCATGTCATACCATACAGCTCCGCCGTGAACTGATTTTGAAACTCCAAGATTTTTATAACCGAATTTTTCATAGTAATGAATAAGGTGCTCTTTGCAGGTAAGTATAAGGCCGCGCCTGCCGTTTTCTTTGGCATTTTCAATCATGCGGTTCATCAGTTTGGCGGCTACGCCGATACGGCGCGCTTCCGGTATTACGCTTAGCCCGAATATTGATTGATACATTCCTTTAGGATTGTGGCATTTAACGTCCTCAAACATATCGTCAGATATAGTTTTGCTGTTGGTTACGGCTCCGTCTATAAAACCAACAGGCTCATTGTTATATATGGCTATAAAAAAAGATTCTGGGTAAGCCATAAGCCTTTCGCTAAGTGTTTTATCGTCCGCGGCCTCCGACGGTGGAAAACAAAGGGCTTCTATTTTTATAAGACTTTGAAGGTCATCTTGGGTAACATTTCTTATAATTAATGGCATTTTAGACTCTCCTTTAACTTTTTATGTTGATAAAATGATGTGTCTGTTGGAAATTATGTAAATATAGTATTATTTTATAATTAAGTTAATATGTTTAATAAATCGTAGAAATAAATAGTATGTTTATATAAATTGTTTTAACTACATATTCAATTTTTGAAATTTTCTGAAATCAATATGGCTAATTTTAAAAATGTTATAAATCCGGCGGCAAAACCATTTTTTAGCGCAGTTCTAAAATACTAAAATTAAGCAAAGTATCTAAATTTTATGTTCAGCCGCTTTTGTTATTGCTAAAATTAGAAATAGTTTTTAAAAATTAAAAAATATTGATAAGCAGCGGGTTCCAAAGCGTTTTGCCTGTGAAACCCGCTGCTTATTTTGATTTATTGTTTATATAATTTTTAATTGAAGAAAATCCGCCCTTTTAGCATAGCAAGATGTATATATTTTAATTCATTGAGTTTGTACTTCCAAGAACATCAACAATTTTTTTCTCAACCATTGCCTCAATGTCTTTTCTTGCCTCTCCAAGATAACCTCTTGGGTCAAAAGCCTCAGGTTTTTCAGCAAGGCTCTTTCTTATAGCGGCTGTCATGGCAAGACGTATGTCAGTATCCATGTTTATTTTGCATACAGCCATTGATGAGGCTTTTCTAAGCATTTCAACAGGTATTCCTTTAGCGCCTTTAAGCTGACCGCCAAACTGGTTGCATGTGGCAACAGCGTTTTGGTCAACTGATGATGCGCCATGAAGAACAATAGGGTAGTTATGGAATCCGGCAGCCTCAAGTTTTTCGGTTATAAGGGCAAGCCTGTCAAAATCAAGTTTGGCATCGCCTTTAAATTTATATGCTCCATGGCTTGTGCCTATGGCAACGGCAAGGGAATCTACTCCGGTGCGTTTTACAAAATCGACAGCTTGGTCAGGGTCGGTATACGTGGCATTTCCGGCGGCAACCTTAACCTCGTCTTCAACTCCGGCAAGCTTTCCAAGCTCCGCCTCAACAACAACGCCCTTTGAGTGGGCATAGTCAACTATCTCTTTGGTTTTGGCTACGTTTTCCTCATAATCAAAGTGGGAGCCGTCAAACATAACAGATGTAAAGCCGTAATCTATACACTCTTTGCAAATTTCAAAATCGGCGCCGTGGTCTAAATGAAGGGCTATATCAAGCCCTGTTTCCTCTATGGCGGCCTCTACCATTTTTGTTATATATGCCGGATGAGCGTATTTAAGTGCGCTTTTGGATACCTGAAGTATTACTGCTGAGTTATGCTTTTTGCATGCGTCAACTACTCCTTGAATTATTTCCATATTGTTGATATTAAAAGCGCCTATTGAATAATTTCCTTTAAAAGCCTTTTCAAACATTTTTTTTGTTGTTACTAAAGCCATGGAAAAACCACCTTTCTTGATAATATGATTTATAAGCATATCTATTAATTATTATAATACTTGTACATAATTTATACAAGAATTTATTACCCATCGAAGTTTTTATTTAAACGGCATAAAAAATTATTAACAAAGTGCTTGCAAGAGATAAAATTTGTGTTAAAATAAAAATGTGTTTATCAAACAAATTATTGTTAACTTGTTGGCGGAAGGCGTTTAACTAATATTTGGGAGAGTTTAAAATGGTATATGCGGCTGTTATTATGAGTATAATATCTTTAGACCTATTTACAAAACGCCTGATAAGTGATAAGCTGAAAGAGGAAGAAAAAAGAGAGATAATAAAAAATAAGTTATATTTATGGCGTAAAAAGAATTTTGGATTTTCATATGGAAAGCTTAAATCAAAGCCTGAATATGTAAAAGCTGTTTCAGGAACAGTGTGTTTTGTTTCTCTTGCTTCACTTTTTGCTTTGCTTCGCGAAAGGGCAGGGCAAGCTGAAAAAATAAGTTTTTGCGTTGTTTTAGCAGGGGCGTTGGCAAATTTTGTTGATAGAATAAAAAACGGATTTGTTACAGATTTTATTTTTATAAAGCTAAAACATATAAAAAACGCCCCGGTATTTAATATGGCGGATATGTTTATAGTGTTTGGCTGTGTGGCTTTTTGGGCCGGCTCAATGTTCAGCAAAAAAATTAAATAAAGTTTTATATTCCTGGATTGTTCGACAACCGATTGTTTTGAACCTACATTATTTATACGGGATTCCTATATGGAGCTTTTATGCCAGGCCTCTTTATAATTCCCTTTGGGCGGAGGAAGGCAGATAAAGCTTCTGCGGTTACCCACCTGGCTTAGGCTAGGTGTCAGAAAATCGGAACGGCAACCCGGGATTTTTTATGTCTGAAATTATAAGATAAAATTTTGTATATTCAAAAAGTTTTAAAATTTGAATTATATATTTGGAAAATTGCTTGCCGAATTAACTTGTTTAAGAAAAGCAAAGTTTATTTTTTGTAGATTTATGAGCATATAATCGTCAGAATCATAAATATGATATGGTATGGTAATGGGAATAATGTATTTTTACGGGCCTTGGGGCCCGTTTTTTATGTCTTTAAAACAGGCTTGTATCATATAATTTACGGCGGGGTGATTAATAAATGCTTAAATTTAAGATTTTTTTGTTTATATTTGCTCTATCTTTATTATTGGGCGGGTGCTCCGGCAGCACAACCGAAAATAATAATGCGGCAGAATACAGCAAAGAACATACAAATTCAAGTGAGGCCTTGGAAATGGAGTCAAGTTATCCGGTTTATAGAGCCATGGCCGCAAGAATGATTTCACTTATATTTTTTAACGGTGGAGAAGATGCGGCACAGGAATTTTTGGATGTCAAAAATACGGATTGGTATTATGGATATATAAATGATATTTGTGCCAATGGAATAATGCAGGGTGAGGGAGACATCTTTTCGCCTATGGAGCCGCTAACGTACAGACAGGCCCAAACAATACTTCAAAAGCTTGGAATAACAACAGCAGATAAAAATATAGAGGACAGCGATGTTCCAGTTTCGTATAAACTTTGGTGTGAAATGCTTTTTAGCGGAATAGAGGATAAGCTTTCAGATTATGATGTTGAGAAAAAACAGCTCGGTATATTTGCTACTGCCGGATACGGCTCAATGGCAAGTTGGACTGTTTCAACATCTGAAGGAAATATGAGTCATTATGGTCTTTATATGGACAGTTTTGTTGATAAAACAATAGAGGCGTATGTTAAAGGAAATGAGATAATAGCCGTGTCAGATATATCCGGAAGCACATGTGAAATAAAAGGAGCCTTTTTAAAAAACAGCGGAGTAGGCGAAAATGCTGTTGCGGTTTTTGGCGGAGTCCGCGAAATGAATTGCGATACAGAGTTTAACGATGGAGTATATGATATAGTAACTCAAAATGGCAGTATAATTTCAATCTCTCAGGAATATGCAAAAATTTCTGACACTGTTAAAAAATACGATGATGAGTGCATAGAAACGGAGGATAATTGGGTTATTGAAAAAAACAAGAGTTTTAGGGTTTATGTGAATGGAAGCGGGGCAGTTTATGAGGGCGGAATGAACAATATTATATGCGGCGGAGATTATGATTTTTATGTTAAAGACAACAAAATATGGGCTGCTGTTTCGGGCGATATAAAATTCGGCGGAAATATGCGGATTCTTATATCAACTGACGGATATAACGGATATTATCACAGCAGCGTAAGCTTAAAAGGGAGCGGCCTTAAAGTTACAGGATTGGGAAACGAATTATACAGCGGAAATAACCTTGAGCTTTCTGAAAATGATGACAAGGGATTTTTTGACTTAGGCAACAGGATTATAATTTCAGCAAAAGACGGCATTGAAATAGTTAGCTTAAACAGAAATTACCCAAGCGGAGAACACCCAAAGTACAGCGGAAAAATAGAAATAGAAAAAACCGGCCAAGGCTATGTAATTGTTAATGAAACCGATATGGAAAGCTATCTTGAAGGCGTTATAGGAAGCGAAATGCCTTTAAGTTACGGAATAGTACCGGCAATGGTTCAGGCGGTATGCGCAAGAAGCTATGCCTATAACCAATATTTTGGAAATAAATATGCTTCTTTTGGAGCTAATTGTGATGATTCTACAATGAGTCAGGTTTATAACAACACCCCTCCAAGCGAAACGGCCAAGGAAGCCTGTGAAAGGACAAAAGGACAATGTATTGTATATAATGGCGAAGTTATAAACGCCAGCTTTTTCGCTTCTTCATGCGGAAGTACGGCTAATTCGTGGGAGGTATGGGCAGAAGCTGACGGAACTTTTCCGTCTGCCCCAAAAGAGTATTTAAGCTCTAGAAATAACACAGGCGTTGATTTTTCTGATGAAAGCCAAGCGCTTTTATATTTTAAAAACACTGAAGCCTATGCCTATGACAGCTGGAACAAATGGTTCAGATGGAATGTTACTTTTACTCCAAAACAAATAGAGGAGTCGTTTAAAAACAATGTAAAATCTGTATATTCTCCGGAGCTGATTAAAATAAATTCACAAACAGACTATGAGAGCTTTATGGAAAATCCCGGAATATTTGAGGATATGGAGGTTATAGAAAGAGGCGAGGGCGGAAACATAATGATATTAAGGCTTTATTTTGAAAATGGCACAGCCGATGTATATACCGAATATAACATAAGAACAATACTTAAACCAGTTGGCTATTCCAGCGATGATGTTGTGATAAACACAAATGACGGAGAACAGGTATATAATTATTCTCTTTTGCCAAGCGCCTTTTTTTCTTTTGAGAAAGAGAAAAATGACGACGGGAGTTTAAAAAGCATAACTCTTTTCGGCGGCGGAATTGGCCACGGCGCGGGAATGAGTCAAAACGGTGTTAAGACAATGGCGGATAATGGGGAAGGCGTTGAAGAAATAATTAAAACTTATTATAAAAACACCGAGCTTAAAAAAATGTACTGATTTATGGATATAAAATGGATTTTATGGTATCATGTTTTGTAAAAGAAACAGAGATATGGTGATGACATGGTATCTATTGTTAAAAGCAGCGCCGTAAATGGTATAAACGGTATTATTATTGACGTTGAAGTTGACTTGGAAAAAGGATTGCCGGCGTTTGATATAGTGGGACTTCCGGACTCAGCTGTTAAGGAATCGAAAGAGAGAGTAAGGAGCGCCATAAAAAATTCCGGTATTGATTTTCCCATTAAAAGAATAACCGTTAACTTGGCTCCGGCTGACATAAAAAAAGAAGGACCGGCATTTGACCTTCCAATTGCGGCCGGAATATTACGTTCCGCCGGCGTAATAAAGAATGTAAGTGGTTTTATGGTGGTTGGCGAGCTTTCTCTTGACGGCGGCGTTAGGCCCGTAAACGGTGTACTGCCGATGGTTCACAGTGCGTTGAGAAACGGCATTGAAAAATTTATTGTACCAGAAAAAAACGCCGAAGAAGCGGCTCTATGCAAAAATGCGAAGGTATATGGCGTTAAAAACATAAAAGACTTTATTGAGCTTGTTAAAAATCCCGAGTTGAGAGATGTCTGTCATACAGACGCTGACGGGAATTATTATGAAACTGACAGTTTTGGAGTATATGAATATGATTTTGCCGATGTTAAAGGGCAGGAAAATGTTAAAAGGGCCATTGAGGTTGCCGCGGCAGGTTATCATAATATTTTAATGGTGGGTCCTCCAGGGTCCGGCAAAACAATGCTGGCAAAGCGAATTCCGTCAATTATGCCGCCGCTTACATTTGATGAAAGCATGGAAATAACAAAAATATATTCGGTTGCCGGACTTCTGAAAGACAGAAATTCTCTTATAAAAACAAGACCTTTCCGCTCGCCGCACCACACAGTTTCATCGGCGGCCCTTACGGGAGGCGGGAAAATACCGAAGCCCGGTGAAATATCGCTGTCTCATAAGGGAATACTTTTTCTTGACGAGCTGCCGGAGTTTTCAAGAAGTTCCCTTGAGGCTCTGCGTCAGCCACTTGAGCAGGGAGAGGTTACAATATCAAGAGTAAACTCTAAAATTACATATCCGTCGGACTTTATGCTTGTGGCAGCTATGAACCCATGTCCGTGCGGATATCTTGGCGATGGGGACAGGTGTAAGTGTACTCAAAATGAGATAGCCAAATATACCGGAAAAATAAGCGGGCCTCTTTTAGACCGAATAGACATACAGGTTGAGGTTTCGGCCATAAAATATGAGGAAATAAGCTCTGACAGGCATGGAGAGACATCTGAGGAAATACGGAAAAGGGTTGACATGGCGCATAACATACAGCTTGAAAGGTATAAAAAAGAAGGTATCCAATTTAATTCTCAGCTTACAGCTCCGCTTATTGATAAATATTGTCGGCTGGGCAGAAAGGAAAATGCGGCCCTTAAAGCGGCTTTCAGCAGGCTTAATTTAAGCGCCAGAGGATACCACAAAATTCTTAAAACAGCCAGAACCGTCGCTGATATTTCTGGAAGTGAAGATATAAAGCTTGAGCATATTATGGAGGTTATACAATATAGAAGCCTTGACAGAAAGTATATGATGTAGTATCCATTTATAACATAAAGATGTTAAAAGCATCATATCTTTTTTAGAGGGTGATTGCTTTGGCCGACTTTATAATGTATATTATGGGCGTTGTTAATATGTGGGGATATATTGGCGTGTTTGCTGCCACAGCCCTTGAATATGCCTGTTTTCCCGTTTCGAGCGAGATACTTTTGCCTTTTATAGGGTGCTGTGTTTATAACGGCGGAAAGAGTCTTGTAGGGGCAGTTTTAATATCAACAGCTGGAGCGGCAGCTGGCTGTACAGTGTGTTTTTATATAGGAAGAATGGGCAAAAATTTTATAATTGATAAACTGGGAAGGTTTAAGGCTGTTAGGGAAGGCATTGAAAGTGCCTGCGAGAAATTTGACAGATATGGTACATTCTCGGTTTTTATACTAAGAATGCTGCCATTTGCCAGAACATATATATCTTTTCCGGCGGGAATGAGCAACATGACATATACCGAGTTTATATTGTATACGGTTGCAGGCTCATTTGTGTGGAACAGCGCGCTTATATCGGCCGGATATTTGCTGGGTGAATATTGGGAGAAGGTTTCGGATTTTATGTATGCCAATAAAGCGGCATTTAATGTAGTTTTTTTTGTGTTTATTTTGATAGTTGTATTAAACTTTGTTTTAGGAAGAGTTAAAAAAAGAAATTGAGACTCAAAGATGTATATAAAAAATAAAGAACCTTTTTGGGTTCTTTATTTTTTATATACAATTATGAGATGAATTTTAAAATGATACGTTTCATATATTGT
>CAJFUS010000135.1 GCA_904420235.1 Candidatus Neoanaerotignum tabaqchaliae | reverse complement strand
GAAATAACTTTAAGGAGGGAAATAAATGGCAAAACTTAAATATAAACTTCTTCCGGAAGGTATGATTGGAGATATACATATACCAATAGATATAGTATACATAAATTACAGAGATGTTACGGCGGCAAATATTATGCCTAAACAGGCCTTTGAGGCAATAGCAAAAACAAGCCTGAACCCCATGGGAATTAATATTTTTGACCCTGACTCGGTATGCACAACCAGCGACGGCGTTATGGTTGACGGCACCGTAAGATTTATGGCGGCCGCCGACAGAGGAAAATTCAACAAGGATTTTGGATTTCTTGAGGCTATGGAAATGCCGTATTCGGACGAGCTTATTAAGGAAGAGCCACATATGTTTCAATGGAAAAAAAGCTTTGACGGAAGAAAGCTTTTCAGGGGACCTGACGTATCAAAAAAAATAATACCCGTGCATAACGCCTGTGTTACCGGAAGGGCCTGCAACCAAAACTGTTCAACAGAAATGGCCAATATGGTAACAATGGAGGAAATAATGCTTCCTATTTTGGGACAGCAGGAAATAATAAACAACGGCAATGTTTTAATAGGATATACGGGCCAAATTGTATCGGTTGGCGTTGGAATGACTGTGCCGGAGCTTTCGGGAAGGCTTTTTCCAACAAGACAGTTTAAAGCGGGAGATACGGCCCATGCCTGTGCCAAAAGAGCAAAAAACCTTAAAGAAACTGTTCCCTGTCTTGCCTGCGACAAAAAAACATTGGCCAAAAATATAATAAAGTGCCTTGTTACGGGCGGCATTCCGGGAGGCAACATAGCCTGTTCACCGGCTGTTCTTACAATAGCTAAACATATAGGGGCCAAAATAGATTATGGCAATATAACAAAAGCCGCTTATGAGGAACTCGCCACAATAGGCTTTGATGAGGATTGGATGAAAAAAGACCTTGAGAAAATGACTCCGGAGGAATTAATAGAAAGGGCCGACGAACTTATACCTGGCCTTGAAGGAGCAAAAAAATATAAAGTGAGTGATATTGTAAAAGAATGTGAGGCTGAAATATAAGCTTTAATATATAAATATATCAACATATATCGATTTATGAGCGATTTATATAATTGACACATTATTGTTATGTATAGTATAATAATATGGCGATTGAGTTTAAAAAAGTTAAAATTTCCATGCTAGCCGGGGAATTAGCGGCGCCCTGTACCCACAATCCGCTACAGTGGGGGTGATGCCCGCCGCAGGCTCTTTTGTTTTTCTGGTCTGCCCTTTGAATAGGGCGTTGAAGACTGAGTCTTGTGCAACAGGAACTTACGAACCGTGTCAGGTCCGGAAGGAAGCAGCACTAAGTAACCACTTCTGTGTGCCGCAAGGTAGCTTGGTCCGAGCTTGAAGCAAAGGTAACGCTTAAAAGCAGGAGTCGATAGCGGGCGCATGGATTCTTACATAAACGCGCATAATAAAATGGTAAGCATACAGTTTTTTCTGTGTGCTTTTTGTTTACAAGCTTAAAAAGGACTGATTAAAAGTGGCTTATACGGCTTTATACAGAAAGTTTAGGCCAAATACTTTTAAAGGCGTTGTTGGCCAAGAACATATAGTTAAAACTCTGAAGAACGAGATTTTGTCCGATATGGTGTCGCATGCCTATCTTTTTTGCGGCACAAGGGGCACAGGCAAAACCTCGACGGCCAAGATTTTTGCCAAGGCTATAAATTGTCTTAACCCAAAAGACGGCGAGCCTTGCGGCCAATGTGAAATGTGCGCGGCTATTCAGGAGGGAAGAAGCGTTAACGTTATAGAGATTGACGCGGCGTCCAATAATGGTGTTGAAAACATAAGAGATATACGGGAGGAGGTTAAATATCCTCCAACTGAGGGAAAGTATAAAGTATACATAATTGACGAGGTGCACATGCTTTCTCCCGGAGCCTTTAACGCTCTGCTTAAAACCCTTGAGGAACCGCCTAAGCATGTTATATTTATACTTGCCACAACTGACCCGCAAAGGGTGCCAGTTACCATACTTTCAAGGTGCCAAAGGTTCGATTTTAAAAGAATATCATCGGGAGAGATAACACAAACCCTTAAAAAGTATTTAAAAGAAGAAGGGGCGGATGCCGACGACGCGGCATTAAGTGCCATAGGACGTTTGGCTGATGGCTCTATGAGGGATTCCTTAAGCATACTTGACCAATGTTTGGCCTTTTATCACGGTGAAAAAATAACCGAAGAAAATGTGCTTGAGGTGTGCGGAAATACCGATGTTTCCGTGTTTTTTGACATGACCGAGGCTGTTGTCTCAAAAAATGCCGCAAAGGCTATGGACATAATTGACGACACAATTAACAAAGGCAGGGACATATCTCAGTTCATAACCGATTTTTTGGAGCATTTAAGAAATCTGCTTGTTTGTTCCTCCGTTGACGAAGCCGAAACGCTTATTGATACTTCCGAGGAAAATACAAAAAGGCTTAAAAAACAGTCTGAAAAACTTTCGCCGGAAGAAATTATATATTTAATAAAGGTTTTCTCAGGTGTTCTTTCGGATATTAAATATTCGTCAAACAAAAGAATAATTCTTGAGGTTGAGATTATAAAACTGTGTTCAAACACTGTGAAAAACGATGTGGATTATCTGGCATCAAGGCTTGCACAGCTTGAGAGAACAATAAAAAACGGCGTCGTTGCCGTTTCGGTTAATGACGATTTGTCAAAGAAAGGCGAAAGTGCGGAAAATACTGAAAAGCCTAAACCAAAGGATAAGGCGTTTCCTGAGGATATAAGCAAAATAAGAGAAAATTGGCGGGCCATATGCTCAAAGCTTCCGGTAAACGATAAAACTTTCTTTGATTTAAGCGAAGCCGGATATATGGAGGACGGCCGACTTACAATAGTTTGTCCCAATGGGTATAAAAGCTTTATTGAGAGTAAAAAACAGGATTTTTCAGACGTGCTTTTAAGCATGTTTAATAAAATTTTTGATATAAAAATTGTTGAAAAAAGCGAATATGAGAACTATGAGTCTGTAAACGGCGGACACTATGACAATGTAAATGAGGACGACCCGTTTTTTAACTCAACAACAGGCATGTTTTCTGACGCTGATTTTATAGATGAGTAAAAAATATAAGTGAATTTAAGGAGGAATTTTAATATGGCAAGAGGCGGATTTGGCGGCATGGGCGGAATGAACATGAATAACCTTATGAAACAGGCCCAAAAAATGCAGAAAAAAATGGAAGAGGCTCAGGCCGCGTTGGCCGAGAAAACAATAGAGGTTACATCAGGCGGCGGAGCTGTTAAAATTGTTATTACTGGTAAAAAAGTTGTGCAGTCAATTAAAATTAATCCGGAGGTTGTTGACCCGGACGATGTTGAAATGCTTGAGGACCTCATGCTTTCAGCCGTAAACGAGGCTGTGCGTCAGGCTGACGAGCTTGCTAACAGTGAAATGGGTAAAATAACAGGCGGAGTAGGCAACGGACTGTTCTGATTTTGTGTTTAGGGGATAGTTTTAATGAATTTTTATGGAAATTACATTACACGTCTTATAGAGGAGCTTGCTTCACTTCCGGGAATAGGCGGGAAAAGCGCTCAAAGGTTGGCTTTTTATATAATAAATATGCCTCAGGAAAAGGCTGAAGCTCTTTCAAGGGCCATTATTGACGCCAAAAGCAACATAAAATACTGCTCTGTTTGCTGTAATATATCCGATACCGACATATGTCCGGTGTGCTCCAATCCTAAAAGGGATAAATCCGTTATAATGGTTGTGGAGGACCCAAGGGACATGGCGGCCTATGAGAAAACAAAGGAGTTTAAAGGAGTATATCATGTACTCCACGGCGCTATATCACCAATGAGCGGCATAGGGCCTGAGGATATAAAAATAAAAGAGCTTTTAAAAAGGATACATGAGGGACAGATAAAAGAGGTTATAATAGCCACAAACCCAAATGTGGAGGGAGAGGCTACCGCCATGTATTTAAGCAGGCTTATAAAGCCATTGGGTGTTAAGGTAAGCCGCATAGCCAACGGTGTGCCCGTTGGAGGCGACTTGGAGTATGTTGACGAGGTTACTTTGTCAAGGGCCCTTGAGGGAAGACGCGAAATGTGATTTTGGAGGAATTATGAGCAGGGCGGATAAGATATTTATAGAAAACTGCAATGACATACTTAATAACGGATACTCCACTGAAAATGAGAAAAACCGCCCTCACTGGGAGGACGGCTCCGAGGCTTACACAATTAAAAAGTTCGGCATTGTTAACCGCTATAACCTTTCGGAGGAGTTTCCTATACTTACCTTAAGGCAGACTTATTTTAAATCGGCCATAGACGAGATACTTTGGATATGGCAGAAAAAATCCAATAAGGTATCGGAGCTTAACAGCCATATATGGGACGAGTGGGCCGGTGAGGACGGCACAATAGGCAAGGCCTATGGCTATCAGCTGGGCATTAAGCATAAATATAAGGAAGGCTGGTTCGACCAAGTTGACAGAGTTCTTTACGACCTTAAAAATAATCCTTTCAGCAGGCGCATTATGACAAACATATATAACTTTGAGGATTTGCACGAGATGAATCTTTATCCATGCGCTTACAGCGTTACGTTTAATGTTACGGGAAACCGTCTTAACGCTATTCTTAACCAAAGGTCTCAGGACACGCTTATGGCAAATAACTGGAACGTTGTGCAATACGCAGTTCTTGTGCATATGTTTGCCCAAGTGAGCGGACTTGAGGCCGGAGAACTGGTTCATGTCATAAGTGATATGCACATATACAACAGGCATATTGATATGGTTAAGGAGCTTTTAAGCAGGGAGCCGTATCCGGCGCCGGTTTTTAAAATTAATAAAGAAGTAAAGAATTTTTACGACTTTACTGTTGATGATTTTTCACTTGAGGGATATAAATACGGCCCGAGTCTTGGAAAAATACCTGTGGCGATTTGAGGTGGCATAAAATGATAATGATTGTGGCGGCTGACAAAAACTGGGGCATAGGAATAAAAGGCGGACTTTTAACAAATCTTCCGGAGGATATGAAATTTTTCAGGGAAACAACGAAAAATTCAGTTGTTATTATGGGCAGAAAAACCCTTGAGTCATTTCCGGAGAAAAAACCTCTTAAAAACAGGGTTAATATAGTTATAACAAAAAGCGGAAACGTAAGCGGAGAAGGCGTTATAATTGTTTCCTCTGTTGAGGAGGCCGCCGAAAAGGCCAAGGAATACGCCGATAAAAAGGTTTTTGTTATAGGCGGCGGAAGCGTGTATAAACAAATGCTTAAATACTGCGATACGGCGTACATAACAAAAATAGACCATGTTTTTGAAAATGCCGATACATTTATAGACAATATGGATGAGCTTGATGACTGGAAAATTGTTGAAATAAGCGACGTTAAGGAATATAATGGTATAAAGTTCAATTTTGTTACATATAAAAGACAGTGAATTTTACAAAAGAGGTGCGTTTTATGATACCGGCAAGTGTTGCGATACAGGTGCTTCCTCTTACGCTGGACGACAACGAGACAATAAGAATTGTTGACGAGGTTATAGCGTATATAGACAGCACCGGCTTAAAATATTTTGTTTCGCCTTTTGAAACAACCATTGAGGGCGACTATGATGAGCTTATGGAAATAGTTAAGCAGTGTCAGCTTATAGCCGTTAAAGCCGGAGCTCCGGGAGTTAACACGTTTGTTAAGATATTTTTTAATCCAACCGACGGAGTGCTTACAATTAACCAAAAAACCGATAAATATCTTGAGGTTGACACAAGAAATAAAGAGCTTAATATGTGAATTTAAAAGGGGATACAAAAGTATCCTCTTTTTTAAAATATATTGCGCCTTAAATTAAAATTGCGCGCAAACCAGCAAATAAAATTTTAAGGACATACAAAACGGTAATTTTAATTAACATGTTTATTTGCTTTTTAAGGCGTAATGCAAACATTTGAACAGATTTCTTTTACAAAAGGGGAGGACGCTTATGAACGTGGAGGCTATTAAAAAACAATCTGAATTTTATGACAGTTTTTACATTTATGACGAAAGCGTTATTGATGAGTATACGGAAAGGCTTAAAAAATGCTTTAAGGGAGTTGAATTTTTATACTCTGTTAAAACAAACCCCAATATACAAGTAGTTAAAACAGTTGTATCTCACGGCTTTGGCGCTGACGCGGCCAGTCTTAATGAGGTTTTGCTTTGTGAGAAATGCGGCTTGCCTAAGGATAAGATATATTATTCGGCCCCGGGGAAAAGCGATTATGACATAAAAGGCGCCATTAACAAGTCAGTAATAACGGCTGACAGTTTGAATGAGATATATAAAATAAATAAAATCGCCGGTGAAATGGGAATTAAGGCGGAGATAGGGGTTAGAATTAATCCTAATTTCTCTTTTTACGGAAACGGAGGAGGGAGTCCGTCAAAATTCGGTATTGATGAGGACAGCTTTTTTGAAAGCTTTGACAAAATTAAAAGCTTTAACAATATAAAAATTACGGGCATACACGTGCATCTTCACAGTCAAGAGCTGGATACGGAAATTTTAACAAAATATTATAATAATATGATGTCTCTTTCCAAAAAGGCGGAAGATATTTTAGGAAATCTGAAATTTATAAATCTTGGTTCCGGAATAGGCATACCATACTCAAAAACTCAGAAGGAGGCCGATGTGGAAACTCTTGGAGAAATAGTTTCCCAAATGGCCGCCAAGCTTAAAGAAAAGAATAACGAGCTTAGAATATTTGTTGAGACCGGACGATATGCCGTTGGCAAAAGCGGAATTTATATAACAAAGGTGCTTGATAAAAAAACATCTTTTGGAAAAACATTTGTTATATTATGCAATACTTTAAACGGCTTTGTCAGGCCGGCAATGGCGCACATTATAGAAAAATACGCCAAGGATGAAAATCCGGCTGAAAGCGAGCCTTTTTACACATGCAAAAATGCCTTTGATTATATTGTTTTAAATAATGCTGACGAAAAAGAAACCGTTACACTTTGCGGAAACTTATGCACGTCAACAGACATTATTGAGGAGGACATAAGCCTTCCAAAAATGGAGTTAGGGGACCTGCTGGCCATAACAAACGCCGGAAGCTACGCTACAGTTATAACTCCGGAGCAGTTTGCGTCTTTAAGAGGTCCGGTTCAGCTTTTGCTTAAAAATAACGGACAGGTTATACGGGCGGATATTTAAATATAAAAAAATTAAATCCCGGGTATTTTTAATCCGGGATTTTTTGTATAAATTATTTAGCTTTAACAATGAGTAAGAGGTTTTAGCCTCATAAGCTTAAATTAAATATTCCGCTTTTCAGCTTATGATGATTTTTTAGTACAATTTTTGGAATATATAATTCAGAAACCGTTTATTGGTTCGCTCTAAATTGACCAAGAAATGAAGATAAGCCGGTTTTAGAATATTGCCGGCAATAAAAATTTTACATCTAAGCCAATGGACTTTAATTATTTGTGTAATTTAAGATACTCATCATTTATTAATATAAGCTTTTGTATATATTCTTTAGAGGGTCCGCCTGTTACATTTCTTGCGTCAACGCATTTTTCAACTTTTATATCATCATAAAGAGTTTCATCAAAAACAGGAGATATGGCCTTGTATTCCTCAAGGGATAAATCGTCAAGATTTGTGTTGTTGTTTATGCAGTAAAGCACTAGTTGGCCTATTATGGCGTGAGCGTCGCGGAAAGGAACCCCATGCTTAACAAGCCAGTCGGCCGCGTCAGTGGCGTTTGTAAAGCCGCCTTTGGCCGCTGAAAGCATGTTTTCTTTTTTAATGGACATAGTTTTAACCATGTTTGTAAATACTGGAAGACACATTTTTACAGTGTCTATAGCATCAAACACACATTCCTTGTCTTCCTGCATATCTTTGTTATAGGCAAGAGGAAGCCCTTTCATTGTTGTTAAAAGCCCCATAAGGTGGCCGTATACACGGCCAGTTTTACCCCTTATAAGCTCGGCCATATCGGGGTTTTTCTTTTGCGGCATTATGCTGGAGCCTGTTGAGTAGGCGTCGTCAAGCTCTATAAATTTAAATTCGTGGCTGCTCCAAAGAATTATTTCCTCGCAGAACCGGCTTAAATGCATCATAAGTATCGAAAGGGCGTTTAAAAGCTCTATGCAGAAATCCCTGTCGGAAACGCCGTCAAGGCTGTTTAATGTTATCCTTTCAAATTCAAGAGCGTCGCATACCATTTGCCTGTCAAGAGGATAAGTAGTTCCTGCAAGAGCTCCTGAGCCAAGAGGCATTATGTTGGTATGCTTATATGTGCTTTCCATTCGGTCAAAATCCCTTTTAAGCATTTCAACATAGGCAAGAACATGGTGGGCAAATGTTATAGGCTGAGCCCTTTGAAGGTGAGTATATCCGGGCATTATAGTGGTTATGTTGTTTTTGGCCGTTTCATTTAAAACTTCAATAAGGTCTGCTATAAGTTTCTCAATAGCTTTAATTTCTTTTTTAACATACATTCTTATGTCAAGAGCCACTTGGTCGTTGCGGCTTCTGCCGGTATGCAGTTTTTTGCCAACATCGCCAATACGCTCTATAAGTATTGTCTCAATGTTCATGTGTATGTCTTCGGCTTTTTCGTCAAACTGAACTTTTCCAGCCTCAATGTCGGAAAGTATCTCTTTAAGAGTTTTTTGTATAAGAGCAGCGTCGTCGCTTGGTATAATGCCCTGTCTGCCAAGCATTGCGGCGTGGGCTATGCTGCCGGTTATGTCTTCTTTATACATTCTTTGGTCAAATGAAATTGAAGAATGAAAGTGGTCAGTAAAACTGTCGGTTTGTTTTGTGAAGCGTCCGCCCCAAAGTTTGCTCATTTATAATTTTCCTTTCTTTAAAATTGCCGGGAACCTAAAATGGATTCCCGGCTGTATTTTTTTATTTGTTTAAGTTTTGCTTCATCATTGCCCTTACTTTTAAAGGAAGGCCGAAAAGGTTTATAAAACCGTCAGCGTCTTTGTGGTTGTAAAGCTCGCCTGTTGTGAAGCTGGCTATTGAAGCGTTGTAAAGGGAATATGGGCTTTCGGCTCCGGCAGGTATAATGTTGCCTTTGTAAAGTTTAAGCTTAACTTTGCCTGTAACAACCTCGTTAACGCTGTCGAAGTAGGCCGAAAGAGCCTCTCTTAAAGGTGTGAACCATTCGCCGCTGTAAACAAGCTCTGTAAATTTTGTTGAGTTAATCTCATTCCAAGCCTGAGTTTGTTTATCAAGTGTAAGATATTCAAGCTCTCTGTGGGCATAATAAAGAATTGTTCCGCCTGGTGTTTCATAAACTCCGCGTGATTTCATTCCAACAACACGGTTCTCGCATATGTCCTGAATGCCTATGCCGTTTCTGCCGCCTATTTTGTTAAGCTCCTCCAAAAGCTCCCTTGGGGAAACTTCTTTTCCGTTAAGTTTTTTGCATATGCCTTTTTCAAACTCAAGCGTAACATACTCGTCTTTATCCGGAGCCTTTTCAGGAGAAACGCCAAGCTGAAGCAAATGGTCGTAATTAGGCTCGTTGGCAGGGTCCTCAAGCTCAAGACCCTCATGGCTTAAGTGCCAGATATTTCTGTCGCGGCTGTAACTGTCCTCTTTTTTGGCCGGGAACGGTATTCCGTGAGCCTCAAGGTATGCTATTTCGTCGTCGCGGGATTTCATTTTCCATGTGTCAAGCCTCCATGGAGCGATAACCTTTATATCTGGAGCGAGAGCTTTTATTGTAAGCTCAAAGCGAACTTGGTCGTTGCCCTTTCCTGTGGCACCGTGGGCTATATACTTAGCGCCTTCTTTTCTTGCTATCTCAACAAGTCTTTTGGCTATGATTGGCCTTGCCATTGACGTGCCAAGAAGATATTTTCCCTCATATACCGCATTGGCTTTTACGCAAGGGAATATAGCCTCCGTAATAAACTCGTCCGTAAGGTCTTCTATGTAAAGTTTGCTTGCGCCTGTTTTAAGGGCTTTTTCTTCAAGACCCTCTGTTTCTTTGCCTTGGCCCACATTTCCGCATACGGCTATAACTTCAGCGTCGTTATAGTTTTCTTTAAGCCAAGGGATAAGGCACGATGTGTCAAGTCCGCCGGAATAGGCGAGAACGATTTTTTCTTTTGACATTTTTATTTCCCCCTAAATAGATATTGTATACATGCCCCTTTAAGAGGCTTTTTCAAATTCGTAATGTAATTATACATGGTCATGTAAAAAGTTTCAATTATTTTTTTATTTTTGTTGCATATTTTTTAAAAAGTTTGTATAATTATTAAATCGATTTTTGAGTGGCAGGAAAATAAACGCCTGTTATTCTCAAAAAATTGAAAAGACTGAATATTTTTGAATGAATAAAATACAAAAAATATGTTGGTTAGTGCATATTGAACGGGGGTACTTTATATGATAAAAGTTGGTATAGCTGGAGCTTCGGGCTATGCGGGAAATGAGCTTGTGCGTATACTTATGCAGCACCCGGAGGTTGAGATTAAAAAAATGTCGGCTCACAGCAGCGCCGGAAAAAGGTTCGATGAGCTTTACGAAAATTACAGGGATATAAATGAGATGACATGCGGCGCTCTTAACATGGAGGAAATGGCAGAGGAATGCGACGTTGTTTTTATGGCTCTTCCTCATGGCGTAGCGTCAAAGGCGGTTACGCCGGAGATACTTGAGAAAACCGTTGTAATTGATTTTGGAGCGGACTTCAGGCTTAAAAATGCCGACATTTATGAAAAATGGTACGGAGTTAAGCATGAAGGAAGAAACCTTCTTGACGATGCCGTATATGGCCTTTGTGAGGTTAACAGGGACATTATAAAAGGAAAAAGGCTTATAGCAAATCCCGGCTGCTACACAACATGCTCGATACTTTCATTAAGGCCCCTTGTGGCGGAAGGGGTTATTGACCCAGATACAATAATTGTTGACGCTAAATCTGGAGTTTCGGGAGCCGGAAGAGGTCTTGCGCTGGCAAATATGTTTGACGAGTGCAATGAAAGCGTTAAGGCATACAAAATAGCTTCCCACAGGCACACGCCTGAAATAGAGGAGCAGCTTGGATATGCCGCGGGCAGAGATATAACTATATCGTTTACGCCTCATCTTATACCAATGAACAGAGGCATACTTGCCACATGCTACGCAAGTCTTGTTAAAAGCCTGAGCTACAATGATGTTAGGGATATTTACGAAAAGCATTATGGTAAGGAATATTTTATAAGGCTTACAAAAGAAGGAGTTTTTCCTGAAACAAGGTGGGTTAAAGGCTCCAACTTTGTTGACATAGGTTTTAAAATAGATAACAGAACGGGAAGAATTGTGGTTGTTGGAGCCATAGACAATCTTGTTAAGGGAGCGGCAGGGCAGGCTGTTCAAAACATGAACATAGTTTTTGGTTTTGATGAAAAAACCGGACTTAAATTCCCTCCTATATTCCCGGCTTAATTTTAAAGGAGGAATACCTTTGACGGATTTTAGGGTTATTGACGGCGGAATAACAGCGCCCTTAGGCTTTAAAGCCGCGGGAAAGCATGTAGGAATAAAAAGAATAAAAAAGGATATGTCCATTGTTGTAAGCGATGTTCCGGCAAAGGCGGCCGGGGCTTACACTCAAAATCTTGTTAAGGCCGCCCATATTCTTTGGGATAAGGATATAACAGATGAGGGGCGTGCCATAAGGGGCCTTGTGGCCGTAAGCGGCAATGCCAACGCCTGTACGGGCCAAAGAGGAATAACCGACAATGAGCGTATGGCTGAAGAATTGGCAAGGCTTATAGGCGCGGATAAAAAAGAGGTTCTTACGGCGGCGACGGGAATAATCGGCCTTGATATGCCAATGGAAACGGTTGTTAAGGGAATTAAAGAGCTTTACCCAGATTTGTCTTACAGGCGGGAAAGCGCCAAAAACGCCGCGGCGGGAATTATAACTACCGACACGTTTATAAAGGAAATGGCCCTTGAAATGAATATAGCCGGAAAAACCGTAAAAATAGGCGGCATGGCAAAGGGCAGCGGAATGGTTCATCCAAACATGGCAACGGTGCTTTCATTTATAACAACAGATATAAATATATCGCAGGAGCTGCTTAAAAAGGCCCTTATTATGTCGGTTAAAGACACATACAACATGATTTCCGTTGACGGAGCCATGAGCACTAACGACATGGCCCTTATTATGGCAAACGGCTTGGCCGGAAATGCCGAAATAACCGAGGAAGATGAATTTTTTGAGAAGTTCTGTGAAGCGGTTATGTTTATAAACGAGAAATTTGCCATTGACATTGTGCATGACGGTGAGGGGTCGCAGAAATTTATTCAGGTTGACATATCCGGCGGGAGAACAACGGAGGACGCCAGAATTTTGGCCAAGTCCATTGTTACAAACGACCTTGTTAAAACCGCTATGTATGGAGAGGACGCAAATTGGGGCAGAATAATTGCCGCTATGGGCGGAAGCGGAGGTTATTTTGACCTTAAAAAGCTTAAAATGGAGTTTAAAAACGATAAGGGAACATTGCTTCTTATGGAAAACGGGGAGCCGGTGCCCTTTGATGAGAATATAGCCCTTGATATTTTGGGTGAACAGGATATATACATAAAAATAACTCTTGGCGACGGAGAGGGAAAGGCCAGAAGCTATGGCTGCGATTTGGGCCATGAGTATATACGGATAAACGGCGAGTACCGCTCAAGGTCATAATTATTAATTGGAGGTTTAATAAAATGAAAGTTATAGATGGTTCGGTTACGGCGGCAAAAGGTTTTAAGGCTGTTGGAGCTGCTGTTGGGATAAAAAAGGATAAAAAAGATTTGGCACTTATAGCAAGTGATATTCCATGCGACGCTGCGGGAGCCTTTACAACAAATGTGGTTAAGGCCACATCTGTTTTAAGAAACATGAAAATTATGGAAAGCGGCGTTAAAATTAACGGAATAGCCGTTAACAGCGGCAACGCCAATGCCTGCACAGGAGAGGACGGAGTTAAGGCCAACGAGAAAATGGCGGAATGTATGGCGGAATGTATGGGAGTTGACAAAAATACCGTTCTTACGGCGTCAACGGGAGTTATAGGAGCCGTTTTTCCCATAGATACCGTTGAAAAGGGAATAAAAGAAACATTTCCTAAGCTTGGCTATGGAAGAAACGACGCTCTTTTGGCAGCGGAAGCCATTATGACAACCGACACATATTCAAAAGAGGTGGCCGTTGAGTTTGAGCTTGGTGGAAAACTCGTTAAAATGGGCGGCATGGCAAAAGGCAGCGGAATGATATGCCCAAATATGGCAACAATGCTTTCTTTTATAACAACTGACGCTAATATTGACAGTGCTATGCTTAACAAGGCCCTTAAAGAGGATATAAAGTCAACATACAACATGGTTTCTGTTGACGGCGACACAAGCACCAATGACACTGTTATTGTTTTGGCCAACGGCATGGCCCAAAATGAGAGAATAGTGTGCGAAGGCGAGGACTTCAATACATTTAAAGAGGCTCTTCACTATATAAATGAGAGACTTGCTAAAAATCTTGTGCGCGACGGCGAGGGAGCCACTAAATTTATAGAAGTTAACGTAAGCGGTGCTTTAACCTATGATGACGCTAAGACAATGGCTAAGTCGGTTGTTAAAAGCTCGCTTTTTAAAGCTGCCGTATTTGGCGAGGATGCAAACTGGGGGCGCGTGCTTTGTGCCATGGGATACAGCGGCATAAAATTTAATCCAGAAAAGGTTGATATTGTTTTTGAAAGCGATGCGGGAAGCATACTTTTAATGGACAATGGCACTCCAATAGTTTTTGACGAGGACAAGGCCAAAACCATATTAAGCGAGAAAGAAATAAAGGTTAATATAAAAATATCAGAGGGCAGTGAAAAGGCGACGGCCTGGGGCTGCGACCTTAGCTATGACTATGTAAGAATAAACGGCGATTACCGTTCATAATAAAAGGGAGATGTGTTTAAAATGACTCAGCAGGGCATTAATCAGAACATTAAAAAGGCCCAGATACTTACGGAGGCCCTTCCGTTTATTAAAAAATTCAGCAACAAGACAGTTGTTATAAAATACGGCGGAAGCGCTCTTATAAATCCGGAAATAAAAAATACCATAATAAAAGATATTGTGCTTATGAAGCTTGTTGGAATGAAGCCTGTTGTTGTTCACGGCGGCGGGCCGGATATAAGCTCGTTTCTTAAAAAACTTAACATTGAGTCGAAGTTTATAAACGGCTTAAGGGTTACAAACGCTGAAACAATGGAAGTGGCGGAAATGGTGCTTTCGGGAAAAATAAACAAGCAGATAGTTACAGACATTGAGCTTAACGGAGTTAAGGCCGTTGGAATAAGCGGCAAGGACGGGGATACTGTTAAGGCTAAAAAAATAGAAAAAGACGGTATTGACTATGGTTTTGTAGGCAATATTGAGAGCGTTGACCCTGCACTTGTTAAAACACTTATAGACAATGACATTATACCTGTTATAGCTCCTATAGGCATGGATGAAAAAGGCCAAAGCTACAATATAAACGCTGATTATATGGCTGTTGCCATAGCCGGAAGTCTTAAGGCCGAGAAGCTTGTATTTTTAACTGACGTGGCCGGAGTTCTTAAGGATGTAAACGACCCGTCGTCAATAATGAGCTTTATAAAGGCGTCGGACGTAAGAAAATATATAGAAGACGGCACAATATCGGGCGGAATGATACCTAAGGTTGAGTGCTGTATGTCCGCCGTTGAGGCGGGTGTAAACAATGTGCATATACTTGATGGACGTGTTGAGCACTGTATCATACTTGAGTTGTTTACAACAGCCGGAATTGGAACAATGATAGAGAGCAAATGATTTTTTGAAAGAGGGTAATTTTAATGAATAATACCGAGAAGCTTGCCGAAAGAGGAAGCAAGGTTATAATGAACACATACAGCCGTTTCCCCATAGCCTTTGACCATGGCGAGGGAATGTATGTATGGGATATGGACGGCAAAAAATATCTTGATTTTGTGGCAGGAATAGCCGTAAACTCCCTTGGATACAGCAATCCAAAACTGGGAAAGAAAATAGCGGAGCAAAGCATGAAGCTTATTCATGTTTCAAACCTGTATTATACGGAACCGCAGATTGAGCTTGCCGAAATGCTGTGTGAAAACAGCTGTTTTGATAAGGTATTTTTCTGCAACAGCGGAGCTGAGACCATTGAATCGGCCCTTAAAATAGCAAGAAAATATGCCGCCATGAAAGGAAAAAGCGGAAGAACAATTATAACAATGGAAAAATCATTCCACGGAAGAACATACGGCGCCGTTACGGCTACGGGACAGGATAAATATCATAAAGGTCTTGACCCTCTTCTTCCTGATATAAAGCATGTACCGTTTAATGATTTTGAGGCCATAGAAAAGGCGGCTGACGACAGCGTTTGCGCTATACTTATGGAGCCTATACAGGGCGAGGGCGGAATTATACCGGCTAAAAAGGAATATCTACAAAAGGTAAGAAAGCTTTGCGACGAAAAAGATATTGTGCTTTTGTTTGATGAGGTTCAGTGTGGAGTTGGAAGAACCGGATATCTTTTCGCCTATCAAGCATACGGTGTTGAGCCGGACGGAGCTTGCTTTGCCAAAGGCCTTGCCGGAGGAGTGCCAATAGGCGCCTTTATGGCCAAGGACAAGCTGGCGCAGGCCTTTAAGCAGGGCGACCATGCCTCAACATTTGGAGGTAACCCTTTTGCCACATCATGCGGAACTGTTGTAATGCACGAGCTTTTGGATGGCGGACTTCTTGACAATGTTAAAAAACAGGGAGAGCTTTTGAGCAAGAGGCTTATCGAGCTTAAACAAAAGCACAGCATAATAAAAGAGGCAAGAGGCTTTGGACTTATACAGGGCATAGAGCTTACAATTCCGGCGGGAGACGTTATAGCCGACTGCATAAACAACGGTCTTCTTCTTGTGGGAGCCGGAGCCAATGTTATACGTTTTGTTCCGGCACTTATAGTAACTGAAAAAGAGATAAATGAGGCTATGGATATACTTGACAAGGCTCTTTTTAGGGCTGAAGAAAAATGATATTTTAAGGCGGGCTTTTGGCCCGCTTTAAAAATTGTTGGTTTATGTATCCGTTAACATTGTAATTGCAGGCACTTAGCAAAAAATGCTTGATTGGAAAAAATAAAAAAATAAAATTACAGCAGGGATATTTTAAACGGATTTGTTATAAATATTATTTTTGTGTTGCATAAAAATAAATGATATTTCATAAATTGGTTTTTGCGGTGTTTGTTAACATTAATGTTGAAGTTAATTTGTATTTGTGTTAAGCTTTTTTAATATAGTGAAGCAGGCTTTTGTTATATATTCAAAACTTTTATATTGTTTGCAGCTGTTATTAATTTTGCTGGAGGTGCTCTAAAGTGAAATTTGTTACATATTCAAAAGGCGGAAAAGAAAGTGTAGGCGTTATTTATCCTTGTGGACAAAATATAGTTCCTTTAAAGGAAAACGGTTTTGATTATGACGATATGAACTCGGTTATATCAAATATGTCCGATGAGGAGAAAAAACGTCTTGAGGAAGCCGTTAAAAGCGGAAATGTTAAAGGACTTATACCTATTGGCGATGTTAAAATTGAGGCGCCTATACCGGAGCCTAAGCAGGATATAATATGCCTTGGAATAAACTATTGGGCCCATGCCGAGGAATCGGTTAGATACAAAAAGGAAGCCTTTGACGGCGACAGAAAATTTCCTGTTTATTTCTCGAAAAGGGTTAACAGGGCCGTTGCCGACGGAGAGGAAATACCAAGCCACAGCGATATAATATCAACCCTTGATTACGAGGCGGAACTGGCGGTTGTTATAGGAAAGGACGCTAAGAACGTATCGAAGGAGGACGCCAAGAACTACATTTTTGGATATACAGTTATAAATGATGTTACGGCAAGAGAGCTTCAAACAAGACACAAGCAGTGGACTTTTGGCAAAGGCCTTGACGGTTTTACTCCTATGGGGCCATGCATTTTAACAGCCGACGAAGTTGAGTACCCGCCGGTGCTTAATATAAAATCCTATGTAAACGGCGAGCTGCGCCAAAACGCCACAACTGATTTGTTTATACACAACATAGATTATGTTATAAACGAGCTTTCTCAAGGAATGACGCTTAAGGCAGGAACAATTATTGCAACAGGAACGCCGGCCGGTGTTGGAATGGGCTTTGAACCACCTAAATTCCTTAAAGCTGGCGACGAGGTTATATGTGAGATAGAAAAAATAGGAAAAATAACCAACAGGGTTAAATAAAAAATACTAACAATTTTTTATATAGAAAATGACGTTTTTAAGAATGAAAATTTCTTTAAAAACGCCATTTTTATTTTTTTGTGTTTTAATATAAAGTATTATATGTATATTTTTATGTCTGTTTCAGTCATTTCTTCAAGATGTTCTCTTAAACAGTCCAAAAAACATGATATAAGGTCCTGTTTTTGTTTATCACGTACGTGTACGCAGTAAGTAACTTTAGCCGGTACGGTAAAATTTATGACGTGCTTTACTATATCCCTGCTTTTTATAAGTGAGAATGCGGCGCTTGCCGGAACTAAAGCCCACTTATCTGGCTTTCTTAAAAAAAACTCCAGTTGATTCATTGTTTGAAGCTGTATTTTCGGCTGATGCCATTCACCAAATTTATCAATGTGCCACTGTTCAAAATCATTAGACCAAGGAATATAAATCTCGTTTTTAATGTCAAGGTCCAATAGGTTTACAGGACTTTTATAGTTGGAAGAAGTGTAGCATACAAAAACTAAAGGTTCCGAGAATGCCGGAAATGACACGAATTTTTTTGTTGCTATTTCTTTTGTAGTGAATGCTATATCCGTAAGGCCGGCTTCCATATTTGTATACGCCGGACGTGACTCCAAATCTTGTGTTTCAAGAATTACATTAGGCATTTTAAGCATAAACTGGTCGTAAACCGGCATAAAAAGATATGTTGACGTGCTGTTTACAGATGAAACGCGCAGTTTTTTTGGCGCGTTTTCAGAGCCTATGGCCATCATCTCATTTATAATGGACTGATATTTTATGGCCAAGGGCAAAAATTTTTTGCCCTCGTCAGTAAGGGCTATGCCGCGGCTGCCTTTGGCTCTTATAAAAAGGCAAAAGCCTATTTGACTTTCCAATGTTTTTATTTTTGTGCTTAAAGACGACTGGTTTATAAACAGCACTTCTGCCGCCTTTGATATGCTTTTGTGCTCGGCAACGGCAAGAAATGCTTCTATTTCGGCATTTGTCATTTTAAACATCTCCATAATAAAAGAGTCAAGTTTTCACTTCATTAAATAATTTTAATATATTTAACTAATTCAATATTATATATGAATATTATGTATTTTACAACATAACGGGACGATGTTAAAATATTTTACGCAAAGGGGTGGCTGCAATGAATATTTATAATGCGGCGGTATCACGAGCTGTGTTTTTTTATGATAAGGAAAAAGTTATTCCAATAGCAGCTGTGTGCGCTGGGCAAACAATTTGGGGATTCAGCTATATATTCAGCAAAATGGCTATGGACGTTTCATCTCCGGAAATACTTCTTTCAATAAGATATATTATAGCATTTGCCCTTATGAATGTGCTGTGCCTTACAGGGAAGTTTAAGGTATCGTTTAAAGGAAAGAAAAATATAAAATCGCTTTTTATAATGGGGCTTTTGGAGCCGGTATATTTTTATTTTGAGAGTTATGGAATATTATACACAAACGCTACATTTTCGGGTGTTATAATGTCGGTTGTACCGATAGTGTCAATTTTGTTTGCGGTTATTTTTCTTAAAGAATACCCCACTAAAAAACAGGCGCTTTTTTGCCTGCTTCCCATAGCCGGAGTTATAATAATGACAATTTCGGGCAGCGCCCTTGGAATAGTAAGCCCCATTGGGGTAATATTGCTTTTATGCACATGTGTTGCCTCAGCCTCTTACAAAACAGTTAACAGAAAATCTGCCGAGGATTTTACGGCTTTTGAAAGAACATATATAGTTATGTTTATATCAAGCGTTATATTTACAATATCGGCTTTGGTTTCTGTTAAAGGTGATTTACGTCAATACATAAATCCGGTTTTTAACTTTAATTTTATAGTTCCGGTTTTAATTTTGAGTATTTTTTGCTCTGTTGTGGCTAATGTATTTGTGAATTACGCCGCAGGAAAAATTTCGGTTGCCAAACTTTCTACATTTGGAACACTTACCACCATATGGAGTATGTTTGCTGGAGTGCTGTTTTTAAATGAGCCAATGACCGTTTTGTCGTTTATAGGCTCAATATTTATACTTATAGGAATATGGCAGGTTACAAAAGCTAAGGACATAAATAAACAAGAGAAAAACTGCAAAACAGGCGGAGCTTAAGCTCCGTTTTTTTATTAAATTTTTATTTGGATATAGATTTTTGTATTAATTAGGTGGATTTTGTTTTTGAATATTATGTTTTTAAACTGAAAAAACTATTCTTTGAAAGGAGTGGTTATATGTTTAAGCATGAAAAAAAGCTTTTTCGTGAAGTAAGTGTTGAGAGACCGAATCCGCAATATGCCGTACTGCTTCAGGAACAGCTTGGAGGAGGAAACGGAGAGCTTAAAGCGGCAATGCAGTATATGGCCCAAAGTTTCAGAGTTAAGGACAAGCAGATAAAAGACTTGTTTCTTGACATAGCTGCCGAGGAATTAGGCCATATGGAAATGGTGGCCCAAATGATTAACCTTCTTAACGGCCATGACGTTGATTTTTCGGGAGTAGAGGCGGGAGAGATACAAAGCCATGTGCTTTTGGGCCTAAGTCCGGGGCTCATTAACTCGTCGGGATATTCTTGGACGGGGGATTATGTCACGGTTACAGGTGACCTCTGTGCCGACCTTTTGTCGAATATAGCTTCTGAGCAAAGAGCAAAGGTTGTTTATGAATACCTTTACCGCCAGATTGAGGATAAAAAAGTTAGAGATACAATAGATTTTTTGCTTAACAGGGAAGAAGCCCACAACGCTATGTTCAGAGAGGCCTTTAATAAGGTTCAGGATACAGGTTCCAATAAAGACTTTGGTGTAACTGAGGACTCAAGAATTTATTTTAATCTTTCTTCTCAGTCGCCAAACAAAGCTTTTGGCGATACGAAGGCTGAGCCTGTAAGTTTTAATGGGGCTGACAGGTGATTTGATGGCGGCCGATTTCTTCGGCCGCTTTTTAAATAAAGCTTTAATTTCATTGAACCATATTGATTTATTTAATTAATGAAGATGCTTATAGTATGATATTTACATAAAAGGTGTCCTATGGCTTCGACAAAATAAAACATTTTTACAGTAAACCGGTTTGAAAAATTGCGCCGTTTAAAATTTTTATAAAAATGATAATTAATATTAATTAATAATTGTTTTTATTTAATCCAAGCATAATGTTGACTATTTCCTACTTAGTTGATATAATTTAAAAGGCAATAAATGCTGTTGTTTTAAGCGGCAGATTATTATAAATTATACATAAAATTTTACATTAAGGTTATTAACAATATACAATAATATTTTGTTTGGAAATGGGAGGATACAAAATGCTTGAGCTTAAAAATATTTCCTACACCGTTGACGACGGCAAGGGAATAATAAAAAACCTTAGTCTTAAAATAGATGACCAAAAATTTATTGTTATAACTGGTCCAAACGGCGGAGGAAAATCAACTTTGGCCAAAATTATAGCCGGAATTGTGAAACCTACGTCTGGACAGATATTTTTTGACGGACAGGATATTACAGACCTTGGAATAACCGAAAGAGCAAGATTAGGCATAAGTTTTGCCTTTCAGCAGCCTGTAAGGTTTAAGGGCGTTACGGTTAGAGACCTCATAAATCTTTCATCTGGACAACAGCTTTCAACGGCGGCGGCCTGCGAGTATCTTTCGGAAGTTGGTCTTTGCGCAAGAGATTATATAAACAGAGAGGTAAACGCAAGTCTTTCCGGAGGAGAACTTAAAAGGATTGAAATTGCCACAGTTATGGCAAGAAAAACAAAACTTTCAATATTTGACGAGCCGGAAGCGGGAATTGACCTTTGGTCGTTTAAAAACCTTATTGATGTTTTTGAGAAAATGCACGATGAGATTAAAGGCTCAATTATTATAATTTCGCATCAGGAGCGTATACTTAATATTGCCGACGAAATTATTGTTATAGGCAATGGAGAGCTTAGAAATAGGGGAAGCAAAGAGGAAATACTTCCAATGCTTCTTGACGACACTGAGAACGCCGCCGCTGGCTGCAGCGTTATGAGGAGGTAATTAAAAATGGAAAACAAACTTGATGATAAAATAGTTGAAACTTTGCTTGAGGAGGTGGCCGACCTTCACGAAGTGCCTCAAGGAGCCTATAATATAAGGCTTAACAGCCAAAGCGCCGGCAGACACTCCAGCGCCAATATAGAAATAGTTGGGAAAACCGATAAGCCGGGAATAGATATTATAATAAAGCCTAATACTAAAAACGAAAGTGTACACATACCGGCTCTTGTTACCCACACCGACGTTCACGACCTTGTCTATAACGATTTTTATATAGGCGACAACTCGGATATACTTATTGTAGCCGGCTGCGGCATACACAACGACGGAAGCTCTATGTCGGAGCATAACGGAATACACAGATTTTTCCTTGGCAAAAACGCTAAGGTTAGATATGTTGAAAAGCATATAGGCGTTGGTGAGGGAACTGGTGAGAGAATTATAAACCCACAGACATATATTGAGGCCGGCGAAAACAGCTATATGGAAATGGAAACAACACAGCTTAAAGGCGTTGACTCAACAATAAGGGTTACAAATGCCAAGGCAGAGGCCGGAGCAACTGTTATAGTTAAAGAAAAAATACTTACCCATGGCAAGCAGTATGCCGAAACAAGGTTTGAGATAGACCTTAATGGTGACGGAGCCAGTGCTAATCTTATATCCCGTTCGGTAGCAAAAGAGAACTCAAAGCAGAAATTTATATCTGTAATTAATGGCAACGCTAAATGTATGGGACACTCAGAGTGCGATTCAATTATTATGGATAATGGCGTTGTAACTGCCCTTCCAGAAATTACAGCCAATAACGTTGAGGCGTCGCTTATACACGAGGCTGCTATAGGCAAAATAGCCGGAGAGCAGATTATAAAACTTATGACCCTTGGCCTTACTGAAGCGGAAGCGGAAGCTCAAATTGTAAATGGTTTCCTTAAATAAAAGGTATTGTAAAACTTGAAATAATTCTTTGTTTAAGAGATTTTTAAGCATAAATAGCTAAAATTTACTTAGTGGTTCAAAAAGTTTGATTTATTATGTTATATGTTGAGATTTAAAGTTAATGTTGTTTTATGTTTAAGCGAGGTGATTTAATGGCGATTTTTTCAAATTTTTATTTTGGTTCCGTTTCGTTTTGGCTTGTTTGTTTTATAATATTTGTTATTGTTGAGGGGCTTACGGCAGGACTTGTTTCAATATGGTTCTGTTTTGGCTCTATATGCGCCATGCTAGCTTCCAAAGCTGGAGCGCCCATATATGTTCAGCTTGTTATATTCGCCATTGTATCAGCGGCCATGTTCATACTTACGAAACCGTTTTTAAAACGTGTTTTAAAACAAAAAAACATACCTACGAATTTCGACAGGCTTATAGGGCAAAGCGCTATTGTTACGGAAAAAATAGACAATATGCTCGAAACTGGAGCAATTAAGTGTGATGGTAAAATATGGACAGCCAGAAGTGAAAAAACCGGTAAGTGCTTTGATGTTGGGGAGTTTGTTACAATAACGGCCATAGAGGGCGTTAAGGCTATTGTTAAATAAAGCATATTAAGGAGGGGTTTAGATTGGTAGCTGTTATTATTCTTATTGTTCTTGTTATAATTCTTGTACGGTGTTTAAAAATAGTTCCGCAGGCGTATGTTTATGTTGTTGAGAGGCTTGGAGCATATTACGCCTCGTGGGGAACAGGACTTCATTTGGCTATTCCAGTTATAGACAGAGTGGCTAAAAAAGTGAGCCTTAAAGAACTGGTAGCCGATTTTGCGCCTCAGCCGGTTATTACAAAAGACAATGTAACAATGCAGATTGATACTGTAATATATCTTCAAATTACAGACCCTAAGCTTTACACATATGGTGTTGACAATCCAATAAGGGCCATAGAAAATCTTACGGCAACTACTCTTAGAAACATAATAGGCGACCTTGAGCTTGATCAAACTCTTACATCGAGGGATGTTATAAACACAAAAATGCGCAGCATACTTGATGAGGCGACGGACCCATGGGGAATTAAAATAAACAGGGTTGAGCTTAAAAATATTATGCCTCCTAAGGAAATACAGGATTCCATGGAAAAGCAGATGAAAGCCGAAAGAGAGAGGCGAGAGAAAATACTTCAGGCGGAAGGCGAGAAAAGAAGCGCTATACTTGTGGCAGAGGGCGAGAAGGAAAGCACAATATTAAGAGCGGAGGCTGAAAAAGCTGCTGCCATACTTAAAGCTGAGGCCGAGAAAGAAGCCACTATTCGCCGTGCCGAGGGTGAGGCACAGGCTATACTTAAGGTTCAGCAGGCCACCGCTGAAGGTATAAAAATGCTTAATGAGTCTAACCCCGAAACTGGCGTTATAGCCATAAAGAGTCTTGAGGCATTTGAAAAAGCAGCCGACGGAAAAGCTACAAAAATAATAATACCTTCGGAGATACAATCTATAGCAGGTTTGGCCGCAGGCATTAAAGAGGTAATAACGGATAATAAAAAGGATGCAGGTGTATAAACAATATAAAAATTGGGAACGGCTATCTCTGTTCACTTTATATATAAAAACCGCCGGAATAATTCCGACGGTTCTTGTTATTTTTATTGTGGTACAAATCCGGTGCCATTGCATGCCCAACATTTTTCACCATTATTTCTATATCCAGTTCCGGTACATACTCCGCATATTAATCCGCTAACAGTTCCGCTATTGGAGTTGGAATTGTTTTCCGAAGAATTTCCGCCGGAAGTTGAGAATGAAAAATCAGCACCGCTGTAATTAATAAAAAATTCGGATATCTGCATTGTATTGCTGTTGCGTTCATCAATAGAAAGCATATAGTATTTATATTCAGGTATGTCATAAGGTATATCAAAATAATATTGATGGTGATTTACATCTTTTAGAACTGTATCATCAGTTACACTTGATATTTTGTTCCAGCCGGTATAATCTTTATTGGGGATTGAAATAGAATTGCAGCCATATAATGTCCACGAACGGGGATTTCGTCCAGAATACTGGCTGTTATCATTTCCTGTAACTATATAGTAGCCGGTTGGAGAAACAGGCTGTGATGTTTCAAATATAACATATGGACTAACAGCAGCTGTACACCATTTTGTTCCACTATTCCGGTCAAATAACGAATCTGCATTTTCACGAACATTAAAACCTTTTGAGCCAGTTATATAATTTTGAGAAATATAGCTGCTTCCACCGATGTTCAATATAAGTTCTGCCAACTGCATTGTGCGATTTTTATCAGTTACTACAAACTTATAATATTGATATTCTGGAGCTGCTTGGGAAAGTGTAAATTCGTAAGAAGTTGTGTTAACGGGTTGTATTACGGTGTCATCAGTTACGCTGTGTATAATTTGCCATTCTAAAGAATCCTTGTTTGGCACTGAAGTTGAATTGCATCCATACAGTGTCCATGAAATTGGGTTTCTGCCCATATATGTTTTTGTGTCATTTCCTGTAACAAGAGAATAACTGGTAACGGATTGCTTTAATGGAAGCTTGAAAATAACATAAGGCACCTCTTCCATTGTGCACCATTTGGTGTTTAGTTTTCCGTCAACCAAACTTGCGGACCGTTCTTTAATATTCATACCTCCGGAACCGTCTACAAACTCAGCATTTACCGATGCAGCCATAGAAGTTAACGGACATGTTAGAATTATTGCGGCAATTACAAAAAAAGTAATAATTTTTCTCATGTGTTTTCCCCCTTTTGTTAAATCTCCCATAAAAATAAACAACATATTTGTAGCAATATAAATATAATTCTTTATATTTGTAGATTTGGGTATGCATTGGATAACACATCAAATTTATTTAATCATAGTAAAAATATAATATTAATTATAACATTATACTATGGGTTAATCAACAAAAAGACTATTAAGCATTTTTAAAAAGAAAAACTTTCGTTGTTTTTACCAAATATAAGTCTATAATTTAAAAACAGCCGAGCAAATTTGTTTATTACGGCTTGCAGGAGATATTTTTTCTGTTTTATAATGATTAAAATAAAATATAATAAAAAATTTGGCATCTGCCCAAAATTAATTATCTGATAATAGGCGCTTGTTATGAGAATCTGCATTGTATTAGCTTTGTTTTTACTGTTTGTGTTTCCCATAGATGCCCGTTCCGAAAATAGTATGACATTTAATTGTTGAGAAGGTAAGTAAAATATAACTGCTTTCAAGAACCGACGGAACGATAATTGAAATAACGAACACAGAAGATATTAATTGCAGATAATATAAATGTTTTAACTTTTAATAAGGAAGAATCCAGCAAAGGTCATAGTCGTTGGAGTTGTTGGTTAAACGGTATAATGCAGAGAACACATTCATGGAAGAAATTGTAGTTATGGGTAATTATCAGATAGATTATGGAGCCTATTTTTACAGGAACAAGGAAGTAATGGTGAGACAGACATTACCTATTTTGACAGACTTTTAACTGAAAATTATTAGAAGATAGAAACCAAATCCCAAAGGGAACTGCTTGGTTAAATGGCAGCACTTTGCTTATTTAAATTGCCTGAGCATATATCTAATAACTTTAAAGGAATTTGTTAGCGAGTATGCATTTATGTATATGAAACATGAAAGGCTTAAGTAGAAGTAATTATGTAGGTTTGTCAAACATATGTTACACAGACCG
>CAJFUS010000134.1 GCA_904420235.1 Candidatus Neoanaerotignum tabaqchaliae | reverse complement strand
GCTCCTTCTATTCCATCGGCCGGCTTCATCATGAATATTTTGCTCATGTTCTCGCTTCCGGCTCCCTTAGGGGCTATTTCTATTTTAAATATGTCTCCATCAACAATGTCAAAATGTATTATTGCCGGAGTATTGTCTTTTGTATTTTCCCTTATAAAAGGGTCTTTTACAACGGATTTTCTTAAATATCCTTCTGTGTATCCCTCTCTTACGCCCTGGTTTATGGCTTCTTTTAAAGAACCGCCCGTTATATGCACTTCCTGTCCCATTGTTACAAAAACAACGGCAAGGCCTGTATCCTGACAAATGGGGACACAATCCCTTCTGGCTATATCGGCGTTTTCAATAAGCTGGCCCAAAAGCTCTTTGCCTATTGGGGATACCTCGTTTTTAAGAGCTTCTGAAAGAGCCGAGTATACATCGTTATTAAGACAGCAGTTTGCCGAAACACACATGCTCTTAACGGCTTTTGTTATGTCGGCGGCATTTATTTCACGCATATCTTACCTCCGTTTGATTTAAATTAGAAAATATACTTTATTATATCATTTTAACGCTTTGTGTTAAACAAGAAAACTGTTTTATTGGCATAGCTTTATATAATTTTTCATTTTTCACAATTCAAATTTATAAAGACGTTCCAATGTTCCGTCATCTCCTTTAACCATACATAAAAATTCCCATCCCAGCTTTTCATAAAAATTGTTATGGTCCGTTACCAAATAAATTTTGTTAAAGCCCATAGGTTTTATATCGTTAATAATAAAAGAAATTAGATTTTTGGCTATACCGTTGTTTCTGTAATTTTCTTCAACAAAAAGAGCACATATATTTGGAGAGAGGTCTTTTCTATTATGAAAGTCGTTTTCTATAACTCCTGCTCCCGCTATTATGTTTTTATTTTCATTAATAACAACATACCATTGAGGTACTGAATATCTGTTTTTTATACATTGGTCTATGCTTTCGATATATTCACTTTCCGGTATATCCCATTTTTCCGAGAACCATGAAGATGAAGTTTTGGAAAGCTCGGGAAAATCCCTTAGGCATATAAATTTTAAATTGTTTTCCATATTATCTCCTCCCATGTTTTGGCATAATATAACATAATATTTAATTTAAGTAAATAGTGGTGATATTTTTTACAACGGCCGAATATCGTGTTTATTGACAAAAGTATTGGCTAAATATAAAATTAATCAATGTAAACTAATGTTGACATATGGTTTTGGGGGAATTAAATATGACTTTGGATAAATGTCCTGTAGGCAAAGAATACAGGATAACGGCGGTTAACGGAGAAGGGGCCTTAAGACGCCGCCTTCTTGACATGGGCATTACGCCAAGAACTGTTGTTATGATAAGGAAGGTAGCGCCTATGGGTGACCCTATTGAAATACATCTTAGAGGCTACGAGCTTACCATAAGAATTGATGACGCAAAAAAAATAGAAGTTGAGGAGGCGGAAGCATGATTTTTGCCCTTGGAGGAAACCAAAACTGCGGCAAAACAACTCTTT
The DNA here is from genome assembly GCA_904420235.1 of Candidatus Neoanaerotignum tabaqchaliae. Taxonomy (GTDB): domain Bacteria; phylum Bacillota; class Clostridia; order Lachnospirales; family Anaerotignaceae; genus Neoanaerotignum_A; species Neoanaerotignum_A tabaqchaliae. Next base: position 5,193 of record CAJFUS010000134.1, on the reverse strand, counting down.
TTAATCAGCTTACCGGCTCAAATCAGCACGTTGGCAATTTTCCCGGCGTTACAGTTGACAAAAAAGAGGGAGAAATTAGAGGACACAGCGACTGCACTGTTGTTGACCTTCCCGGAATATATTCTCTTTCGCCATATACAAGCGAGGAAATAGTTACAAGGGATTTTCTTATAAACGAAAGGCCGGACTGTATAATAAACATACTCGACGCCACGAACATAGAAAGAAACCTTTATTTGAGCATGCAGCTTATGGAGCTGGAAATACCTATGGTTATGGCTCTTAACATGATGGACGAGGTTAGGGCCAATGGAAACACCATAAAAATAAAGGAGCTTTCAGAAATATTCGGCGTTCCGATGATACCTATATCGGCTTATAAAAACGAGGGCGTTGACGAACTTATTGAAATGGCCGTTAATGTGGCCGAAACAAGACAGGTTCCCAAAAAACGGGATTTCTGTACAGGGGCCGTTCACAGGGCAATACACGGCATAGCCCATCTTATAGAGGACCATGCCGAAAGGGCCCATGTATCATCAAGGTTTGCCGCCGTTAAGCTTATAGAGGGCGACGAACCTATGATTAAAAAACTGCGCCTTACCGAAAATGAAATTGATATGGTTGAGCATAACGTTAAGGAAATGGAGGAGCAAGTTGGCCTTGACAGAGAGGCGGCCCTTGCCGATATGCGCTATCAGTTTATAGAAAGCGCCTGCGTTAAAACCGTTATAAAAACAGGCATAAGCAAAGCCCATGAAAGAAGCGTTAAAATAGACAGTGTTCTTACTCATAAATATTTTGCCATACCGATTTTTATAGCTATAATGCTGCTTATGTTTTATCTTACATTTGGCGTTATTGGTGCTTTTTTAAGTAATATTCTTGACTTTTTTATAGAGTGGATTACAGCGGCCGCCGATAATGCACTTACAGCTTATGGAATAAATCCTGTTGTTCATTCTCTTATAATTGACGGAGTTTTTGCCGGAGTTGGAAGCGTTTTAAGCTTTTTACCTATAATAGTTACACTGTTTTTCTTTCTTTCAATGCTTGAAGACAGCGGATATATGGCGAGGGTAGCCTTTGTTATGGACAAGCTTTTAAGAAAAATAGGACTTTCAGGAAGAAGCTTTGTGCCTATGCTTATAGGCTTTGGCTGTTCGGTTCCAGCTGTTATGAGCGCAAGAACTCTGTCGAGTGAAAGGGACAGAAAAATGACAATACTTCTTGTTCCTTTTATGAGCTGCAGCGCCAAGCTGCCGATATATGCCCTGTTTACAGATGTGTTTTTTGATGAGTATAAGCCGGTTATAATGATAACACTTTATCTTATGGGAATATTTGTGGGAATTATAGCGGGATACCTTTTCAATTCAACGGTTTTTAAGGGCAATCCTGTTCCTTTTGTTATGGAGCTGCCAAATTACAGGCTACCAAGTTTTAAAAGCGTTGTTCTGCTTATGTGGGACAAGGCTAAGGACTTTATAGAAAGGGCATTTACAATTATATTTGTTGCCACTGTAATTATATGGTTTTTTCAGACATTTGATTTAAAGTTTAATGTTGTGTCAGACAGTTCATACAGCATTATGGCATACATAGGAAGGATTATATCGCCGGTTTTTGAGCCCTTAGGTTTTAACGACTGGAGAGCTTCAACAGCTCTTATAACAGGATTCAGCGCAAAAGAGGCTGTTGTTAGCACATTTGCTGTTCTTACAGGAGGAAGCGGAAACCTTATAAACGCCCTTAGAGAAATGTTTGGGCCAATGGAAGCCTTCTCGTTTCTTACGTTCTCTCTTTTATATACACCATGTGTCGCGGCTATTACGGCGGTTAAAAGGGAGCTTGGAAGTGCCAGAAGCGCATTGGGAGTTGTTATATTTCAGATATTTACAGCTTGGATTGCGGCGTTTATAGTTTATAATATAGGTGGATTTATAGTTAGCTTATTTTAAGGAGGAAAGCAGATGGGAGACATACAGATACATGACATAGTGCTTATTGTTCTTGTTGTTTTTATATTTTACACGTCAATAAGAAAAATGAAGCGCAATATGGAACAAATTAAAAAGAACGGCGGCTGTTCGGGAAGCTGCTCAAGCTGTTCTGTTAAGAACTGTCCCAGTGGAAAAAAAGATGACAAATAATAAAAAATCCGGAACCTTTTTGGTTCCGGATTTTTGCTTGATTAGTTTTTATATAAATGAAACTATGTATAAATAAGTAAAAGGATTATATTAAAATCAGTTGGCCGAATACATGTATTCAAGAGGCGACTGATTTTTTTTGCTTAAATTGCTGTAAAGTTCATAGGCTGCGCTGTTTATTGAGCCAGTGTTTGAATTTAAAGTGAGCATATCAAATATAGATGTGCTTTCTGAAACGCGGTCATAAAACTCGCAGTCGGCAAAAGCTTCATTGCTATACATATTTTCCATAAACTCATCATAATCGCAAATGCCATCTATAAGGCCAAGCTCTTGGGCCTGAGTGGCCGAATATACTCTTCCGTCGGCTATTTCCCTTACTTGCTCCTCAGTAAGACCTCTTGATGAGGATATAACCTGAACAAAATAATTAAAATACTCGTCTATTATTGACTGCATTATTTGTGTTTGCTCATCATTATATCCGGCATATCCGCCCATATCTTTGTTTGCGCCGCTTTTTATGTTTGTTTCCTCTATGCCAAGCTTATCCATAAGACCAGAAAGGTCATAGGCTGATGAAATTACGCCTATTGAGCCTGTAAGAGTCATTCTGTTGGCAAATATGGAATCGGCCGCCATTGAAACATAAAGGCCGCCGGAAGCCGCGGTTGCCGCCATATAGGCATAAACTGGACGTCCCGTAAGCTCTTTATATCTCATAAGCTTTTTATACATTTCGTCACTTTCATAAACTCCACCGCCGGGCGAGTCTATGTAAAGAATAATGCCCTTGTTGCTGTCGTTGCTTATAAGGCTTTCAATCTCGTCAAGGGTTTGCTTATGAGTGTATCCACCACAGTAGTAATTTCCGCTGTCATCTGATATTGTACCTTCTATATGTATTATCTCAACATAATTTCCAGATACAACAGGAACGCTGCTTGATGATGAAACTCCGCTTACGCTGCCTATGGCCGACCCTATGCTTCCAATAATAAATACAAAAAACACTATAACAATAACTGCAACAACAGCAGCTATGGCTCCGGCAATAACAGCTGCTATAAGACAGCCATTTTTTGAACCTTTATTATAGTTGGTATTGTAATTGGTGTTGTAATTGATAGACCTTTGGTTTGATACAGTTTCCTGCTGAGTTGTTTGGCTTTGTCCCATTTGTGAAAAGGTATCGTTATTATCCTTTTTGTTGAATAAATCCATGCTGACACTCCTTATTCGTAAGGCTCAAAAAATCTTCTTTCATATTCTTCCTTTAATCCTTCGCGGAATTTAGGGTGGGCTATTTTTATAAGCTCCTTTGCTCTTTCCCTAAGAGTTTTACCTTTAAGAAGAGCTATTCCATACTCTGTTACAACATAGTGAACATCGTTTCTTGATGTTGTAACAGCGGCACCTTTATCAAGGAATGGAACAATTCTGCTTACAGTGCCTCCTGCGGCTGTTGAAAGCATTGCTATTATGCTTCTTCCTCCTTTGCTCATTGCAGCGCCGCGCACAAAGTCAACCTGTCCGCCAACACCGCTGAACTGTGTAAGGCCAATGCTTTCACTTACTACCTGACCCATAAGGTCAACCTGTATGCAGCTATTTATTGAAACAACATTGTCATTTTGGGCTATTACTGTTGGGTCGTTTACATAATCAACAGGGTGCATTGATATTTCAGGATTGTCGTCTATAAAGTCATAAAGGCGTTTTGTTCCCATTACAAATGTTATTACGCTTCTTCCGGGATTGTTTTTCTTTTCTTTATTATTAATTATTCCGGCAACCATAAGGTCTATAATTCCGTCAGAGGCCATTTCGGTATGAAGACCAAGATTTTTCTTGTCCCAAAGGAATGTAAGAACAGACTCTGGAATTGAGCCTATACCAAGCTGAAGGCAGTCGCCGTCTTTTATAAGGGATGAGCAGTATTTTCCTATTTTATTTTCAAGTATGCCTATTTTGGCAGGCTGCATTTCAAGTATAGGCTCGGAATGCTCAACTATAAAATCTATGTCGCGAACGTGAATAAGGTTTCCGCCAAATGTACGAGGCATGTGCTCATTTACTTGAGCTATGACAATTCTGGCGCAGTCGGCGGCAGGTTTTGTATAATCACTTGATGTGCCGAAACTGCAAAAGCCATGTTTATCGGGCTTTGAAACCATTACAAGAGCAACGTCAATGGGAAGTTCAGTTCTGAAAAGTTTAGGAACCTCATGGAAAAATCCAGGAGTATAGTTTGCCTGTCCGTTATTTACTGCTTCTCTTGTGCAAGCACTTACAAAAAATCCGTTAAATATGAAATGTCCTTTCATTTCAGGACGTGTGTATTTTCCCTCACCAAGTGAAACAAGGTGGCATATCTCAACATTTTCATACATCTCGTAGTTTTCAACAAGTGTATCTATAAGATATGTAGGTTCAGCGGCGGCATGGCCTGTTACAATTCTGTCCCCGCTTTTTATGTAGCTTATAGCCTCTTTGGCGCTTACAACTTTAGAAGCATAAATTTCTTTCCAATCAGGAATATTCATTTTTTACCTCCTTAAAAATATATGGTATTATTTAAGACAGTTTTTTATTGCAGCGTGTTATGTTAAACAACTGTTTAATAATATATTATATGGTTTTTACAGATTATGCAATATTTAAAGTTATTTTTGCTATATGGGGGATAATAGGTATAAATCTTATATTTATGGGAACATTTAATTTTGTGGCATTAAGTTGCATTTGTTATAGCATTTAAATGTATGTAAAAATAGCGACATATTGAGTTAAAAATAAATTTTAAAAAAATTCAAAAAAAGTGTTGACATTTTTTTCTAAGAGTGTATAATAATGTCTTGTTCGCCGGAAAGACAAATCGGCAAAACAAAAAATGAAAACAATTTGAAAAAAAGTTGTTGACAAAATGAAATAAAAATGATAAGATATTAAATGCTGACGGCGAGCGCCGAGAGGCGAAAAGAGAGCATTGAACCTTGAAAACTGAACAGTTGACAAACCAAACCCAAGTCAAGAGAAG
>CAJFUS010000133.1 GCA_904420235.1 Candidatus Neoanaerotignum tabaqchaliae | reverse complement strand
TTTTCACTGAAATTAGTTAAAGCGGCAGCAGCGTCGTTTTCCCATATCAAAAATGGCGTGCTGTAAAGGTTAAGTCTTTGCTCGTCGGTGCCGTTTATGTCTATGTTGTAGTCGAGTATATCAAAAAATTCCATGCCGTTTGAAAATCCAGGAAGGTGGTCGCCAAAGAACACAAGCACAACGGGTTCATCGCAGTTTGAGAAATAATCGGCTAAACGGCCTATTTCATAGTCGTTGTCCCTTATTCCCATAAAATAGCTGTTAAGAAGAATTTGCTCTGTTTCGGTAAGTTTTATGTCGCAGTCGAACATTTTCTCAACCTCGTTGTATTTCTCATCATAGGGGCCGTGGTTTTGTATTGTTACGCAGAAATTGAAAAGAGGCGAGTCATTTTCGGAAACATGGCTCTCAAAATTCTCTATTATAGAGTCTGTAAGATATTTGTCGGCTATATATCCTCCCTTATATTTTTCCTCTCCCTGAAAGCTGGTAAGGTGTATAAAATTATCAAACCCCATATAGTTGTATACATTTAAGCGGTTGTAGAACCATGAAAATCCCGGGTGTATGGCCAATGTACTGTATCCGGCGTCTCTAAGCCTTGAGGGAATGGCGTCTAAATTGCTTCTTATGTAATTATAGGATATGCCGTCATTAACAAGATACCTTGTTGGGTATCCGGTAAGAACGTCAAACTCGGTGTTGCTTGTTCCTCCGCCGAAATTTGGAACAATTATATGGCCATAAAGCGAATTTTCTGATGAGGCCAAACGTTTTATATTTTCCATAGGATCGGAATAATTTGAAAAATCAAGATGTTCATTCTCGCTTAAGTCAGAGAAGGATTCTCCCATAACCATTATTATATGAGGAAGTTTATTATTATCGTATATTTCTTCTTCCGCTGAGGAATCAATATCAGCAAAAGTTTCTTTTGTGTATCCCTCTGGCCTTTGTATTTTAAGAGAGTTGAATTTGTATATAAAACTATATACAAAGCCTTTTGACTCAAACTGGTTAACCTCAAAATAAATATTGCCGTCAACGGTAAAGCTGTTGTAAAGGCTTTCGCTGGAATAGATAAATGTGTTAAGAAAAACGGAAATAATTATAACAGCGGCGATGCCGATTACTCTTATTACAGGCTTTAATTTATGAGTTCTGAAAAATATAATTGATATTATTATTAAAATAATGAAAGCCGCAAGAACGCTGGAATAGAATATAAGCTGCTTCGGCGGAAAGTTTTTTATTATTCCAAAGGCTTCCCTAATAATAAATATGTCGTTTGGTATAAATGGGTCTTGGCGCAGTATTATTTTTTGGAAATTTGCCACAGACGATACTATGAAAACAGTACCCGTTATTGATGATGAAAGAACGGCGTTGTTTGTTACAAAAAATAAAATTGCCATAAACAGGGCTACGGGTATTGAGTTAAGAAATAAAAGCCGCGGATTTGTAAGTATTGCCATGGCGTCTTTTGAAAATTCCTTTGGAGCTATTAGGATTGTTACAACTGAGATAACTATGAATGAAAGAATCATTATAATTGTTGAAATTGGTATATTTATACGCAGCCTTTTTGTTTTTATAAATTCGGTTAAGCCCTTCATTGCCGCCTCCAAAATGAGATTTTAAAGTTTTTGTTAAATCTTAAATATTTTATTACAATTATTACAAATAGTAAATTAAAATTTGTAACAAAAATTTAAAAAATGTTAATTTTAGGAAAACAAGAAAGATTGAATACAGTGGTTTATCATGTTCAAAAAAAATTAATATAGTTATGTTGTGCTGATATAAAAACTTTGTTATAATAAAAAAGATATTTTTTGTATTATATGTAACAATATTGTGGAAACGGAGCTAAAAAATGGCAAGGCGAAAAAGAAAAAAAAGAAAAAGCTTTATAGGGCAGTTTTTTAAAATAGTAATATCAATGGTTTTGATATTCGTGGTTTTTGCGGGGGCAAGCATATTTGCCTATACAAAAATATCCGGCCCGGGCACAAGCCAGAGCGAAGAAGCGGGAACAAAGACTGGAGGAAATAAGGTATCATTGCTTGACAGCCTTACCGGAAAGGGTATTACTCTTAATGTGGCCGTAATGGGTGTTGACAAAGAGGAAACACGAACGGACGTGCTTTTTGTAGTGCATTTTGACAGTAAATCTAAAAAACTGGCTGTTTTGTCGGTTCCGCGGGATACAAGAGTTGAGATAACAAACGAGCTTTATAATTATCTTTCAGAAAATGGGAAATATATACCAAGCGGAAGGGTATGCAAAATTAACGAGGTTCACGCCTATGCCGGTTCCGAAAGAGGCGACTATTTTACAGTGCTTCAGCTTGAGGAACTGCTTGGGGTAAAAATTGACAACTATGTAAAAATAACAACCGAGGGCTTTAGAAATGTTGTTGACGCCGTTGGCGGTGTTGATGTGTATGTTCCTCAGGATATGGATTATGAGGACCCTTATCAGGATTTATATATACATCTTAAAGAGGGCCAGCAGCACCTTGACGGTGATAAGGCCGAACAGCTTGTGCGTTTTAGACACTATCCAGAGGGAGACGTGGCCAGAGTTAGGGTTCAGCAAATGTTCCTTAAGGAGCTGGCTAAAAAGATGCTAAGTACAGAATCTATAATTAAAAATCTTCCGTCGCTTATAAGCGTTATGTATAACGAAGTAACAACTGATTTTACGCTTACGGACTGCGTTAAGTACGCTGGTTATGTGGACGATATAGACATGGATAATGTAACAATGGAGACTGTTCCTGGCGTTGGTCAGTATGTGGGAAATGTGTCATACTACGTTTTGTATGAGGACCAGCTTGAAAGTGTTGTAAGACGCACATTTTACAGCGATGACGTTAAAGATAAAGACGGGCACATATCATCTGAAGGCAAAAATATAGAAGTAGCCAATGGAACAAATACAACGGGACTTGCTGGAAAAAATCAGGAGCTTTTAATAAGTGAGGGATTTAACGTTACAGCTGCTACAACATATCAGGGCGAACAGCAGGATAAGACAAGGATTATAGTTTATGCCGAGGGAATGGGCTACGACCTTCTTGAGTATTATCCGGACGCCGAGATAATAGTTGATTCAGAACAGCTTACTGGAAACACCGACAACAACACCGGTGAGCCAACGGACATATTGATAATACTTGGAAATAATGACAGCGGCGAAACATCTGAAAATGACGGAAGCAATGAAGTTTCTGCTGAATAACATTGTTTTTCAGGCCGGCAGTGGTGTTAACTGCCGGCCTGAAGGCTTTATGACAGTTGGTTCATAAAGCATGCCTTTGGTTGCAATAATAAATTTATAATAGTATAATATAAAAAATAACATTGTATTAATTGGTCTTATTTTAGGAGATTTAAACATGGAAGAAACATTGATTGTTATAATGCTTAAGGACAAAGAAACAGGATTTCTTGATAAAGAGCTTGGCTCATATAAAATAGACGAAAATGAGCAGCTTATATATAATACATATGCTGTTGAAAATGAGGACGGCTATGTTGTTCACATGAAAATAACCTGTGACAAAGACGTTGAGGACTGGGAATTTGACGCCATATACGACTATTACGACCCTGAGGAAATTCTTAAAGAGGTTATTTCTTTTTCTGAGGAGGAAGACTGCTACAACCCAACATGGGACGCGTCTTTTAAATTTATTGACGATATATCTGAAATGGAAAGAAAAATCAAAAAAATTCTTGAAATACATAAAAAAGAACTTAATTCTGTTTATGAGGCAATAGCCGATAAAAGGGATGAATATTGATTGAGAAAATTGACTGAGAAAATTTATGTGTTTACCGCTTTGTTTTTATCAGCCATAATTTTGGTTTCCGGCTGTGGAATAGGAGCAAAAAGTAATCAAGGCAGCGGTTCAACCGGCTCTGAAAGTTCGAATGTTCCTTTAATCCCAGATAAAAGTGATGAACAGAGCGGAAACAATGATATAAAAGACAACACATCAGATACTTCTGTAAATGAGGAACCCATTATTGATAATAATGAGAGCAGCGGAGAAACTTCATCTAATAGTGAAACGGATGTGCCTAATATACAAGAACCATCAAACATTGGTTCTAATTTAAGCCAGCCTCCTGATGAAAGCTCTAATATTGATACGGAAAATCCAATGCAAAATCAGCCTTCAGGAAACGGCAGTTCTAATGGGAATGGAGCAGCGTCAGACCATCAGACTCCTGAAAGAGATAAAAGACTCAGCTCTCAATGGAACATTGTTGACAGCGTGGCTAAAGCTGGACAGCGTTATTACAATGATTATTTCTCAAAATCGCAGGTTGGTACAAACAACGGATACATGTATAACTATTCTTCTGGAAGACGGGTAGATATAAATTATCTTGTAGAGTTGGGATATTTAGACTCAAGTTATATTAACAGCAAGTGCGATATTATGCTTTTTTTAAGTGAGGACATAAAAGAAATAAGCAACGCTTATGTAAATGAGGCTGAGAGTGGTTTTACAGTGTTTTCTGTACTTAGAAACCCATACAGCAGTGGAAACTATTTAATGTCAAGCAGTTTAAAAAGCGGCGGACTTATTGACAGGACGTCATATAATAAGCTGTTAAATGATTATTCCCAAAATCATGGAAGTGTTTCAAGACTTTTCCCAGATGCCTATGAGTATGGAAGGATATTTGATTTTATAGCCATACACACGGGAAAATACAGCGATTACTACGCAAGGAGCGTTTTTGTTGATGATAAATACGCTTTTGTAACGGCGTCAATGGGAAATGACACCGGAAACATTAAACAGTATATACTCAGAAGGTCGAACAGCATATGGGAGGTTGTTTTAAGCGGCATAGAAAATGAGCCGAGAACACGTATGTTTGTTAACAGGGCTCTGCCGGACTTTAATTTGTCAATGCTGCCGGATTGGTCGGTTTATGATTATGGCGACTCAATAAATGTTTACAGAACCGATGTGTTGCTTTCAATGGTTGACAGAGGAATGTTCTCGGATGCCTCTGAGGTTGAGTATATATGCGGAGCAGGGAATTATTATTACATTGTTATGAAAAATCAGATAAAATATATTGCGGTTAAAAACGGTGACGTGTGGAATTTTGTACAGGTAAGCAGCAATTATGACGCTGAACGCGTTATGGAGGAGTATATATCAATACCTCCGGATTTTATAATTTGGGATAAATAAGGTGGGTTAAAAAGTGAGATATGAAATTGACGGGAACAACATTGTTTTAAAGGAGTATGACAGTTTTTGCATTTCTGAGACTCTTGAGTGCGGACAATGTTTTAGATTTGAGAAATTAGGCCACGAGGACTATTATATAATAGCTATGGAAAGGCTTTTGCATATTTTTAATAAGGGCGGAGATATAGTTTTCGAGAATACCTCCGAAACAGATTTTAAAAATATATGGTATAACTATTTTGATTTTGGCAGGGATTACAGTGAAATAAAAAATATACTGTCATCGTGCGATGATACGGTTAAAAACGCCATAAATCACGCCCCTGGAATACGTATACTTAATCAGGATTTCTTTGAGTGCCTTATATCTTTTATAATATCTCAAAATAACAGAATACCGATGATTAAAAAGGCAGTGGCCAATATAAGCCAAAAATACGGCAAATATTTGGGAGAATTTAATGGAAACGGATGCTATTCATTTCCTTTGCCAACAGACCTTGTAAAGGCCAATGAGGCTGAACTTATGGAGTGTAAAACAGGCTTTAGGGCGAAGTATATAATTGACGCCGTAAGCAGGGTTGTTTCCGGCGAAATTGACGGCCATAAGTTTTTGAACATGTCGACAGGCGATGTTAGGGAAAGGCTTATGTCAATTAAAGGCGTGGGCCCAAAGGTGGCCGACTGCGTTATGCTGTTTTCACTTTCAAAAAGCGACGCTTTTCCAACAGACGTTTGGGTTAAAAGAGTTATGAGCTATTTTTATTTTGACGGACAGGATACGCCTATAAAAGCTATACATAATCTGGCTGACGAGAAGTTTGGAAAATATTCCGGTTTTGCCCAGCAGTATCTTTTTAACTATGCGAGAGAGTTTAAAATAGGCTCCGACAAAAAGGCGGCTTCCGAAAAATGATAGGCACTATTGTTAACTCTTTGGCTATAATATTAGGCTCTATTGCAGGCTGTTTTATAAAGGGCGGCCTTAAAATTAAATATAAGGATATGCTTAACTCGGCCCTTGGTTTAAGCGTTGTTTTTATAGGCTTGTCAACAGCTATTGGCGGAATGCTTGACGACAGGGCCGAAACTGTGCTTTATGTAGTGAGTATAGCTGCCGGCTCGGTTTTGGGCGAGTTTATTGATATTGAGGGGAAAATAGAAAAGGCGGCTGAATTTTTTGAAAAAAAACTGGGGTCGGAAAGCGGAAATATGTCACAGGGCTTCGTTACCGGAAGCCTTACGTTCTGTATGGGCACAATGGGCATAATAGGGGCCATAGAAAGCGGTATACAAGGCGTTTACACAACTCTTTTTGCCAAAGCTGTTCTTGACGGTGTAATATCTGTTGTTTTAGCCTCGTCTCTTGGGGCGGGAGTTGCTTTTTCGGCTTTTGCGGTGCTTTTATATCAAGGACTTATAACGATTATGGCATCATTTATCCAGCCTTATATTACCGGTGAAATGCTTGTTGAAATATCAATAGTGGGCGGAATAATGATAGCCGCAATAGGCATAAATATGCTGGAGATTAAAAAATTCAGAGTAGGCAATATGCTTCCGGCAATTATTATACCTGTTTTATATTACAGTCCGCCTGTAAAGAAGATTACCGATTTTATAGTTTATTATTTTAACTGAAGCGGGGTGCCATAAGTGAAAACAAACGCCATGCGCCTGCTTGACGCTGACAATATAAAGTATAGAACAGCCCAATATGATTATGACGAAAATGACCTTTCGGGAGTTAAGGCGGCCAAGGCCATAGGTATGCCGGAGGAACAGCTTTTTAAAACCCTTGTTACAAAGGGCGACAAAACAGGACCGGTGGTTTTTTGTATACCTGTTGCGGAAGAGCTTGATTTAAAGAAAGCCGCTGTTGTTTCAAAAAACAAAAAAATTGAAATGGCTCATGTTAAAGATTTGCTTCCTCTTACTGGATACATACGCGGCGGCTGCTCGCCAATAGGAATGAAGAAAAAATTTCCAACTTTTATTGATGAGACGGCGCAGCTTTTTGATGAAATAGGCGTAAGCGCCGGTGCCAGAGGACATCAGATAATTTTAAATCCTTACGATTTGGCGAACTATGTAGATGCAGGCTTTTTTGATTTGGTTGTTTAATTAAAATTTTATATAAATGGGGGATTTATGTGGAGTTTGACGAGTTTAGCTGTGTTGACTGCTACAAGGTTACCTGTGATAATCAGAATTTTCCTTATCCTAAGGGCTGTAATACGGAAAAATATGCCCAAATTGTTGATGAGGCCGTTGAACTGTTTACAAAGGACGAGCAAAATAAAAAATTAGCTATTGCGGCTGCTCAGGTGGAGGGAAATTTTTACGGAAAAAAAACAAGGGTTGAGGAAACTTTAATTTTTGCCGAAAAAATAGGAGCTAAGAAAATAGGAATAGCCACATGCGCGGGAACCATAAGAGAGGCCAGAACTTTTGCCAAAATTCTGAGAGAGACCGGATTTGAGGCCGTAGGCGTCGCGTGCAAGGTTGGAAACAAAGATAAGACGTTAATAGGCATAGAAGACTGCGATAAGGTGCATCCAGGAAATTATGAGCCTATGTGCAATCCTATACTTCAGGCTAAAATTCTTAACGCCGAAAAAACCGACCTTAATGTTATGATGGGGCTTTGTGTTGGTCATGATTCTCTTTTTATAAAATACAGCGAGGCTCCGGTCACAGTTCTTTTTACAAAAGACAGAGTTACCGGACATAACGCCGTTCAGCCTCTTTATCTTACAGAAAGCTATTATAAAAGACTTGTATAACCAACAAATCAACTGACGTCGCGTTAGCGGTGGAATTTGATTGTAAAATCAGCGGCAGTTTGAGTCGCTGATTTTAGGCCATTGAAAATAGTGTTGGATGTGAGTGAAGAAGCAGAGCGAAATCGCGAATAATACATAACTTAATTAAGTAGGCCCCGGTGTTTTAGACTGAGGAAGTTGATTGTAAAATAAGCGACAGTTAGAGGAGCTGATTTTAAGCCATTGAAAATGGCGTTGGATGTAAACAATTAACAATAACTTTTGATTGTATACGAATGGCCCGGTTTTAGGCCGGGCCGTGTTAAAAGAGGGCGCAATGGGATTGGAGAAAGGGATTTTTTTAATCAGCAGGTTTCGCAGCAGCTTCCGCTTGTAGGTGTGTTTCCTGACGTGTCACAGCAAGGTTTGTAGTTTGTTTGAGGAGCGAAAAGGTCTGTAGGGAACGTAAGGCTGTCGAAGAAATCGCACGGGTTAACATTGTCAGGCGACAAGTCTGAGCATTCGCAAGGCATGCAGTTTCCATAGGAATTTACGGAAAGGTTTGAAAGCCTTAAAAGTTTTACAACGGCGAAAAGACCTATGGTTATGTCAACGGCTGAAGGCGATGTTGAGCATGTGCAGTCGCAGCCACAACCACAGTTGCTGTCTGAGCAGCCACAGCCGCAGTTGCATGAGCACGGGTATCTTAAATCAACTGTAAGAGGCATAGCGCTTCCTTCTATTGAAACAAATGGACCGTTTGCCGTTATTCCGTTATAAAGCTCGTTGAAGGTAGCTACGCAAATATCGTCGCCGCCAAAAAGTGATACAGTTGTTGTGAATGACGAGCAGGCAGCTATTCTGTTTATTTCCATGTTGTCACTGTTATAAAAAACAAGAGTATAGCTGAAAATAAAGCGTATATTAAGGTCGAAAAATCCTCTTCTGAAAGCGCTTTTTGTTTTGCTTAAAACATTCATGCTTTTAATGCAGAAATTTTCAACGGTTACGGAAACAGCGTTCTGAGGCGGAACTATAACCTCGCTGCTGCAAGACTGTCTGCCGTTCATCTGGCACTGACATGTGTTTTTGTTGTTGCAGTTTACAGGGCTGAAATCGGCCCTTGCAGAGCCAATGTCGTTTGGTGTAAGACATACCTGAAGGCGACACTGGTCGAATATTTTTGGTATGCTGATACACTCTAATTTTGGCTGAAAAGCCGGACAGTTGTTGCATAAATCAATGTTTGCCATATCTAAGTCCTCCTTTTATTTTAGAACAAAAGCTGTTCTGATAATATAGTATGACAAACTGTCAAAAGGGTGATTAAGTAGATATATGAATTTTTAGCTTAGGGGATTTTTATGTGTGATATTATTAAAACAACAGTAAAACGCGGTTCTGCCGAGATTGTTGAGAAAAAATCAAGATTTATAGCCAATGTGTGTCCGGTTAAAACCGAGGAAGAGGCTAAAAGTTTTATAGACAGCATAAAAAAACAGCATTATAACGCGCGGCACAATGTTTTTGCCTATCAGATAGGTGAGAAAAACGAGATTAAAAGGTTCAGCGACGACGGCGAGCCACAAGGAACGGCAGGAATGCCGGTGCTTAATGTGCTTGCCGGAGGCGATATAAAAAACACAATTATAGTTGTTACGCGATATTTCGGCGGAACGTTGCTTGGAACGGGCGGTCTTGTTAGGGCATACACTGAGGCGTCCAAAGCAGGCCTTGAAAACGCAGGAATATATGAAATAGGACTTTACAAAAAAATAGAGGTTTGCGTTGACTACACATTAAACGGCAA